>VAYV01000041.1 GCA_005883175.1 Actinomycetota bacterium | reverse complement strand
ACGACAGCCACCCGTCCGCCGCAAGGTTGTAGATCCCGTGGAGGTCCGTCTTCACCGCAAGCGCGATCGCCGACGCGACGTCATCCTCGTGCACGAGCTGCAGCGGCGGCTCGTAGCCGCGCACGGTCGTGATGCGCGGCGCCTCCATCAGCCGCGACACGAAATTCTCGACGCTGGGGCCGAACACGATCGCCGACCGGAAGACGGTGACGACGATGTCGGGATGCGCGGTCCGGAACGTGTCGAGCAGCCGCTCGGTCTCCAGCTTGTGCGCGGCGAACGCGAAGTCCTCGTTCGCGCGCAGCGGAGAAGATTCGGTCAACGGGAAGTCGTTGTCGGCGTGCGCGCCGTAGACGGCCGCGCTCGAGGGATAAACGATCTTGCGAACGCCGATAGCGGCCGCCGCCTCCAAGACGTTCGCCGTGCCCTCGACGTTGATCGACCGCATCCGTTCTTCGTCCCGGATCGGATCGTGCTGGAACGCAAGGTGAACGACACAGTCGACACCGACGAAGATCTTCCCGAGGCGCGCGTCGCGGACGTCCAGCAGGTGGAACTCCAGCTTCGGCGATCCGGCGACCGGCTCCTCCGAATCGATGCCGATCACGCGTTGCACGCCGTCGTCCGACTCGAGCAGGTCGAGGACGCGCCGGCCCAGATAGCCGGTAACCCCCGTCACCGCGACGACGCTCACGTTATGAGCATCATAGAACGCCCGAACGCGCATCCGCGGGAGGGAATAAGATGGTTCTCTCGATGGACGATCCATTCGAACTTCCACCAGACGTACTGAAGCGCGTTCCGTTGTTCGCCGAGATCCAGAAGGTCCTCTCGTGGAGCGGCGGCCCGGTCAACTGGGATCTCGCGCGGCAGATCGCCGTCTCGCTCGCTGCGGGCGAAGCGCCCGGGCAAGCCGTCTCCGAGCAAGACCACGCCGACGTCGCCGAACAAGTGCGCGTCGCGGAGCTGTGGCTTACCGACGCGGTCGCGATGCCGACGCCGACGCACTTGGTGAAAGCGCGCGCAGCGACGCAGGCCGACTGGGCCGAGCACGCCACCTCGGCCTTCGCCGAGCTGGTCGATCCGGTCGCGGCGAAGGTGGTCCGCGCGATGGGCGAGCAACAAGGACAGCCCACCGAGCTCGGCGGCGCCATCGACGCCGGCATGATCGCACAGGCGCTCGGGCAGCTCGCGCCGATGTTCATGGCCATCCAAGCCGGAACGACTCTAGGATCGCTGGCGCGCGAAGTGACCGGGAATCACGAGACCGGCCTCCCGACCACCGACGACGAGCTGCTCATCGTGGTGCCGGCCGTCGACGCCTTCGCCAGCGGCTACGGGCTGGATCAGCGCGCGACCCGTCAGTGGATCGCCGCGCGCGCGGCGGCGCACCGCCTTGTGTTCGAGGCGTTCCCGGGCGTCCGCGGCCAGTTCTTCGCGCGCTACCACAACTACGTCGCGTCGCTCGACATCGACCTCGCGCAGGGACTGCAGCGCCTGCAGGAGCTCGACCTGTCCGACCCCGCGCGCCTGCAAGACGCGCTCGGCGAGGAAGGCTTGTTCTCGCACCAAGCGTCCCCGCAAACGGCGGAGGCCGCGCGCGCGGTCACCACGTTGCTCGCCGTCGTCGAGGCATACACGGGCGCGGCCGTCGCAGCGGTTGCCGAGCGCGCCGGCGACCACGGCCGGATCGCCGAGGCGTACGCGCGCCGCGCGGCGGAGGGCGGCTCGGGACGGCGTATGCTGGCGTCGTTCATCGGCCTCGAGGCGCCGGAGAATCAGCGCGCCGCCGACGAGTTCGTGCGTGCGAACACCGCGCGCGCGGGATGGCCGGCGATCGCGCGGATGTGGGAAGACGCCGACGCGTTCCCGACCGATGCGGAGCTGTCCGATCCCGAGACCTGGCTCCTCAGGGTGAAGCCGTGATCGCACTCGACGGCATCCAGGTCGGCGTCCCGGTCTCGCTCAAAGGGCCGCCGCCGGGCACGCCTCTGGCGGAGGTCGGCGCAGACTTCGCCGACCTGCCGCAGCCGAAAGAGATCCGCACCGCGACGGGCAAGAGCACCGCCGTGTCGCTCATCGCTTCGCTCGTGCTGACGCACCGTCGCAGTGATCCTCGGTATCGTGCGATGAAGAACCCACCGCCCGAGCACGCCGCCGTCGGGCACTTCGAGCGCTCGCGCTGGACCGATGAAGCCTGGACCGATACCGACGGCCTCGCGCGCGCGCTCGACGCGGGGGCGGTCTTGCTGCAGACGCCGGCGTCGTTCAAAGCCTCGACCGAGCACGCCACGCGCCTCGAGAACTTCGTCGCGCACGCCATGAGGCCGCAGGTCTCGCTGGCGTGGGAGTGGATGAAAGGCTCGTGGCCGGACCGCAAGGCGCTCGACCTGTGCGACCGGATCGGTGCGGTGCCGGTGATCGACCCGCTGGCCGCGCCCATCCCCGACACCGAGTACGTGTACCTCCGGATCGGACGCCCGTCGTCTCGCAAGCCGATCCACGACGACGACCTGAAAGAGGTGGCGCTGCAGATCCGCGACCGGATCGGTTGGGTGGTCTTCTCCAATCCGAGCGGCCCGGCCGACGCGCACAGGCTGCTCGACATGCTCTAAGTCTTCGGGATCGAGATCGCGAAGACCCAGCTGCCGTTCCCGTCCTTCCACGTGGCGTTGAGCCGGACCACGTAGCTGCCCGCGCGCACCGTCGGCGCGTAGAGCATCATCGAGCCGACGTGCAGCGCGCGCGCGTCGCTGGGGGTTGCCGCTCCGGCGTGAGTCACCTGCACCTGCGCGGTCAGCGGCACGCGATCGATGATGAACAGCAGCGGGTCGGGCGTCGCCAGCGCGCGCGCCGGCTTGCCGGTCCCCTGCCGGCACGACGAACCGGCGCAGAACTGAACCAGCGCGCCGTTCTGGTACGCCGTCCCCGACTGGAGGATCACCTTGGGGACGCCCGGCGGAGCCGTCGGCGCCGTGCGCGAATGGGGCACGGCCTTATGCGGCGCCTTGCTCTTCGTCGCCCCCAAGACCTTGGTGTGATGCCCCGAGCACGACGTCGCGATCACGAGGACGCCGCACGCGGCGGCGATGAGACGTTGTGATCGCATGGATAAAGGGTAACTGCCTCGCGGTAATCTTCCCGCCATGCAGGACGAGGTCGTGCGGCTCATCGTCGAGCAGCGCGCTGCCCTCCTCTCCGCGCTCGCGCCGGCCGGTCCCGCGGACTGGGATCGCCCCACGGTGTGCGCGCCCTGGACGGTGAAGGACGTCCTCGCGCACATGGTCGAAGGCGAGCTCAACGTCGGCCGCATCTACCGCGGCGAGGTCAAAGAGCAGGGCTACATCGATCCGGAGGAGGGCATCGCGAAGTGGCGCGCGCTTCCGGGCGAAGCCGTTCGAGCAGCCCTCTGGCAGCACGGCACAGCCGCGCAGCGGGTGCTCGACGCGATGACCGAAGACGTCTGGCGCGCGCCGATCAAGGCCTACGGGTGCCGGGAGGTGCGCCAGCTGGTGCGCTTGCACGCCTTCGACGTGTCGGTGCACGGGCACGACCTGACGGACGCCCTGGGGGTTGAGCCGGTCTGGGGGCCGGCTCTGCCGTTCCTCGTCGAGTTCGTGGTTCGCGCGGCGCCGCCGACGCTGAGGCGGCGAGGGCTGGAGCCGGAGGGGTCGCTGCTGGTGTCGGTGGGAGACCGGCGATGGCTGATCGAGGCGTCGGAGGGAGGGTGGAGAGTGGACCACTCTCCCAGCCCCGAACGTGGTGCGGCATCCTTCGAGACCGATGAAGAGTCTCTCGTGCTTCTTGCGACTGGTCGAGGCGAGCGAGAGGAATTGTTAAGGCATGCCGCTATCTCTCGGGACGGCCAGATCGGCCAACGCATTCTGGAAGCGTGGCGAGTCGTGTAGCTCTCGCTTAGGTTTTGTCACAAGTGGCGCATAATCATCCGCTGGTGACAAAACCCGGCGCGAAGCGCGCCAGACCGGGAACTACTCTTCCATCCCCTTCGCGATCAGGAACCCGCGCGCGCGCTCCGCGTAGGGGTAACGCCGGACCAGTTGCCAGAAGTAGGGCGAGTGATCCGGCGCGCGCAGGTGGGCCAGCTCGTGGACGATGACGTAGTCGCGCACCCAGTCGGGGAAATCCGCGAGCACGTGCGACAGCCGGATCGAGCCGTCTACGGGGGTGCAGGAGCCATACCGGTCGCGCTGGTTCGGGACATAACGGATGCTCCGCAGCGCGGGGCGGCTGTGGAAGTACCGCTCGTGGAGCTCGCGGGCGCGGCGCTGCAGGTCGCGCTTCTCGTTGAGCCGGTTCACGTGCTCGGCCTGCTGGATGCGCTCGATCATGACCTTGACCCAGCGGCGGGCTTCGGCGCGCGTCAGCGTCGCCGGGAGCCGGACGACGACCTTGTTCCCATCTTTCGTGGCTTCGATCGTCTTGCGACGACGAGGGCTACGGACGACCTCAACCTTCAACTTCACGACGGACCTCGCGGGAGGACTTTTTGGCCGGGGCGACTGAACCCCGTATGTGTTTAACGATATCGGCGGCCGAGAGTTTCTGCTTCAGGAAATGGGCGGCTCGGCCGCCTTGTCCGGAGGATTCCCGAGGAGGTCCGCCAGGGTCAGGTGCCGGTGGCTGCCCGGGTCGTGGGGCTCCAGGTGGTGCCGGGCCACGTCCTCGTCCGAGAACCGGGCCTGGGCGAGCTGGATCAGGGTCCCGTTGGCGTCCTTGGGGTGGATGAAGGCCTCTTTCCAGTCGGGCCGCTCGGTTGAGACGTTGAAAAGCGACACTCCTCGGTCGCCGAGGTGGGCGATCGCGCGCTCGAGGTCGGGGACCTTCAGGGTGACGTGATGGACGCCCTCGCCGCGGCGGTCCAGGAACCGGGCCACGAATCCGTCCGAGCCGCCGGGCGTCACCAGCTCGAGCTTCCCTCCCCCCGGGAACCGGAACTGAGCCCACCGGAACCCTTGATCGTGGCGCTCACCGGCGAACAGGAACGACGCGCCCAACGTTTCCGTGTAGAACGGGATCGCGGCGCGCAAATCGCGCACCGCGATCGACACGTGATCGACGGTTGCATCGAGCATGGCGCGCAGCATATCGACGCGATGCGGCACGATGCTCCAAATAGACGATAGACAACGAAGCGCTTGTGTGACCGGTGGAGTGGATCTTCTCGATTATTTTTCGTTACACATTTTTTCCGCGTGCGCAGTACCAGCATGGACGAGATACCACCAGCGGTTTTACCGATGTTGACACCACCGTTGCACGTGCGTAACTTTGCGGCCTGCGACGCCCCGTTCGGCTGAGTAGAGAACGTCGGTGAAAGGGGAAGGCACCGGCGGCCCCAAAAGTTGATCGGGGCGTTCGCATACCCGCGAACATTCTTCCGATCGATGCGGCGTCAGTTCATTTGGCTCGACGCGTTGAGCAACGTAGCATCGCGACATGCTTGACCCTGCAACGGAATCGGCGATGCGCGCGCGCTTCACCGACGCGGACTTCGCGCGATGGATGGGTCTCGAGCTCGTATCGCTCGGCGACGGCACGAGCGAGATCCGTTTGAAGCTGGAACCGCATCACCTCAACCCGGGCCGCATCGTGCACGGCGGCGTCGTCGCAGGGATGCTCGACGTCGCCGCAGGTCTCGCGCACCGGACGAAGCTCGGCCCGGACGCCACGCACGTGACCGTCCAGCTCCACATCAACTATCTAAAGGCCGGACGACGCCTAAACGACGCGAAGCACGTCGAGGAACGTCTCCGCCGCCTTGCGGTCGCCGGATATGCGCAGGTGGCCGGTCGCTTCCGCCTCGCGCCATGGATCGCGGCCGGCGGCGACCATGATCAACGAAGCTGCGGGCCCTTTCACCTGCGCGTCGGCCGGCAGCCCGATCCCGAAGCGGCGCGTGCCGAGGTCGACGCTCAGCGCCGGCGTGTCGACGTCGACGAAACCGATCGCGAGCGTCCCCGCAGCGCCGGACGGGATCTCGGACAACGTCTGGATCGGGATGCCGGCGAGCAAGAACTTCGCGGCAACCGGAAGCGCGTCGATGCCGTCATCGTCGGCGAGTGACAGCGCGCGCCTCACGTCTTCCATGTGAACCCACTCGTCATAGACGCGAAGCATCACGAGCCACAGCAGCGAAACGCGGCCGAATCCGTTCGGGAAGCTGAGCGACGCGACGCGACGCGGCGGGACCGACGCGACGCGCGCGAAGCGGCGGCCCCACTTCTCGAGACCGTGCAACAACGTTGGTATGGGACGATCGGCCCACTTCGCGACCTGACGTTCGTTCCACTGCTCGATCTCGGGGATCGGTTTCTGCCGGACGCCCCACAACAGGAACTTGCCGGTGAGCGACGCTTCGTCCGTCGAGACGAGATGCGCCGCAACTTCGCGCGTGCGCCAGCCGGGGACGATCTCCGTCTCCCATTGCGCTTCGGTCAGATCTTCCAGCAGTCCGATCGTGCGCGCGCGCTGCGCGCGCACGGCGTCGACGGCCTCGTGCTTGTCGAAGTTGAAGATCGAGTCCTTCATTTGCCTTCGAACTCCGGCGGCCTGCGCTCCTTCACTGCCTTCAGCCCTTCGAGTAGATCTTCGGTGCCCATCGTGATCGGTTGCGCGAGCCCTTCGTACTCCAGCATGGTCTCCATGTCGGCCCGCTCCGCGATGTAGATCGCGCGCTTTACCATCCCCATCGGGATCGGCGCATTCGATGCTATCTCGCCGGCGATCTGCGTTGCAGTGTCCATCAGCTCGTCGGGCGGGACGACCCGGTTGACCAAGCCGATGTGCTCGGCTTCGCCCGCGTCGATCGTGCGGGACGTGAACAGCAGCTCGGATGCGCGCGCCGTGCCGACCAGACGCGTCAACAGGTACGTGGCCGCCATCCCCGGGTGCATCCCGAGGCGCGTGAACGGAGCGGCGAGCGTCGCCGCGTCCGAGGCCACCCGAAGATCGCACGCCATCGCCAGGCACAGCCCTGCGCCGATGGCCGGGCCGTTGATCGCCGCGATCACCGGCACGTCGAGCGCGCGCACCGCGAGGAACTGCGGATAGAACGACCGCATCTTGCGGCGCATCTCCGGGACGGAAGCGCCGGGTCCGGGGTTGATCCACCCCAGGTCCCCGCCGGAGCAGAACGCCTTCCCGGCGCCGGTGACGACGACGGCCCGTACGTCGGGGTCGGCGCCGATCCGCTGCACAGCGGCCGTGAAGGCGTCGGTCAGCTCGACGTTCATCGCGTTGCGGATCTCGGGGCGGTTCAACGTTAGCGTGACGACGTCGCCCGAGCGGGCCACCAGGACTGGTTCGGAACCCATCTGACCTCCGGGATCAGGCTCCCGGGAAGTCTATCCGTCCCCTCCCGAGGCCCTTCCGTTCTGCCCGAAAAACACCGGTGTAACTTTCCGGCCCCCAGGCCGGTCGGAATGGACGGAAGGAAGGGGGTGACACACCTGTGTATACCTTCGCGATCGTAGCGATGCTCGGCTTGGCGGTGTGGAAGTCTGTCGGCTTCCTGCTCGGCCTCGTCGGGAAGGACGTTGAATCGTCCATCCGCACGTTCCTGACGCTTGGTATCGGCGTTCTGTACGCAGAGATCCTCGACTACTCGGCCTTCGCGGGCTGGCACACGACGTTCCGGTCGAGCTGGATGGGCCCGGTCTTCACCGGTCTGATCCTCGGATCCATGGCGTACGTCTGGCACAACGTGCTGGGCGCGCTGGAAGCGTACGGCCGTCATCACCGTGACGAAGCTCGGGAGCTCGAGCGGCGTTCACCAAAGGCTGCGTAAGCGCCATCTATAGGCGAAGAGGGCCGGCTTCCCCGGCCCTTTTCGCCGTTCAGGGATCGAGATAGATGAAGCCGTAGCCTTCGTCGCGGAACGAAACACCCGCGGCGGTGAGCGCATCGTCGAAGTCGCCTTTGCACTCCGGATCGGACTCTTCCATCCCGTGGTCGGCGACGAGCAGGAATGCGGTGCCGCCGCCACCCCAGTCCATCGCGTCGAGGATCTCCCCCATCCGCCGGTCCGTGTCGCGCAGCCCTGCATGGCCGATGTCGGAGTACGGACCGCCGGCGTGGTTCGCCGCGTCGGGCAGGATCAGGTTGATCCACATGAAGCGCGGCGTCGGATTGCCGTTCTGCCCCGCCCACACCTGCTTCGCTTGCATCACCGCGAGGTGGTCCGCCGACGTCGCCCACCCGTACTCGCGCTTCAGGTCGACGAACGCCTGCGTCGCCCCCGCCACCGTCGTCGGGTCCGGCAGCGCCGACGACATCGTTGCGCCGGAGCCGCGGGCTGCTCGAACGAGATCGAACGTCGCGTAGCCGGCGCCGCGGTCGACGGGTTCGTTCACCGCGGCCGTGAAGCCTCCCCCGCTGCGAGCGACGGCTTCGAAAAGCGTCTCGACGTCACGCGAGATCTCGTCGCGCGCGTCGTGCCACGTGTCCGGTGAGTTCGTAACGATCTGCCGGCCGGTCGCGCGATCGAAAAAGAAGTTATGGAGCACGCCGTGCCGGCCCGGGTGCGCGCCGGTCAACGCGGTGGTGTGGTTGGCGAGCGTCACGCTGGGAAAGCTTGCGATGCAGCCTCGGCCGTACGTCGTGCCTTCATTCATCAAGCGCGCGACGTTCGGCAGGTCGCCGGCCTCGGCCATCGTGTAGAGCACGTTGGCGTTCGCGCCGTCCCACAGGAAGCCGACCACGTGGTCGGGCTGCTCGCGTGCGTCGATGATCTCCTCGAGCAGCCTGCCCTCTTGCGCGCGCAGGATCGATCCGTCGAGCGGCTGGACACCGGCCAGCGTCGCGAGCGTCGGCGCCACGCTGATCATGCGTGCTTCGCGGTCGATGCGGCCGAGCTTCTTAACGCCCGTACCGGAGACGATCAGCGGCGCGCGCGACTGGATCAGATCGAGCGAGCCGTGCTCGCCGCGGTGGCCGCCGCGCTCCTCCCAGTTGTGCGCCGGCGTGTGCACGACCGCGAGATCGGGCGCGCGTGGATCGTCGAAGAGCTGGGCGGCGTTGTCGTACGCGTACGGGTAGTGGTTGGTCTCGTTCGTCGGCCGCACGTGCTGCATCTCGTCGTCGAGAGGGCTGAACGCCGACGGGTCTTGTCTCTCGAGGGGGTTTCGCCCCTTCACCGATGTGACCTCACCGCGCCGCGTGAACGAGACGCTTCCGTCGTGCGCGTGCGCCTCGACGACGCCGTCGCGCGCGCACAGCACGAGGTCGACGATCGAGGCCTGCTCGTCGGAAAGCAGGACGTCGAGCGCGCGGTCGATCGATGCGGAACGGCCCATGATCGTCACGCATTATCGGTGGCGGGCGCGCGCACCGCTACATCAAAGGCGCGCGGCGCGGCCGATATACTCGCCGCGTGCCCGCGAAGACCATCATCCACGTCGTCCCGCATACGCACTGGGACCGAGAGTGGTACGAGCCGTTCGAGAGCTACCGGCTGAAGCTCGTGCACGCGATGGACGAGCTGCTCTACGTGCTCGACACCGACCCCGGGTTCCGTCACTTCAACTTCGACGGTCAGATCGCCGCGATCGAGGACTACCTCGAGATCCGCCCCGGCGCCGAAGAGGACATCGCGCGCCAGGTGAAGGACGGGCGGCTCGGCGTCGGGCCGTGGCGCATCCTCATGGACGAGTTCTTGTGCTCGCCCGAGACGATCGTGCGCAACCTGCAGCAAGGCACGTCGCGGGCGGACTCGCTCGGCGGGTCTCAGCACCTCGGCTACATCCCCGACTCGTTCGGTCACATCGCCCAGATGCCGCAGCTGCTGCGGCTGTGCGGCTTCGGCGAGGCGACCGTGTGGCGCGGCGTGCCGCGCGCGGTCGACCGGACGGAGTTCCACTGGGAAGCGCCGGACGGCTCGCGCGTGCGCGCGGCGTACCTCGTGACGTCGTATGGGAACGGCGTCGCGCTGCCTGAGACGGTGGAAGAGCTCGTCACGCGCACGCGCCGTATCGTGTCGGACCTCGCGCCGTTCGAGCCGGGGCCGGTCGTGCTGGCCATGAACGGGACCGACCACCGCCCGCCGGAGGCGCACATCCCCGAGCTGTTCGCGAAGGCGAACGCGATGCAGGACGAGTTCGAGTTCCGCATCGGCTCGATGACCGAGTACCTCGCCGACACCGCGACGCTGGCCGACCTGCCGCTGTGGCGGGGCGAGATGCGCTCGAGCGCGCGCGCGAACCTGTTGACGGGGGTGCTGAGCGCGCGCATGCCGCTGAAGCAAGCGGAGTTCGCCGCGTCGACGGCGTTAGAGCGTTACGCGGAGCCGCTGTCGGCGCTCGCGTGGCAAGACACCGGACGGCTGCTCGAGCGTGCCTGGCGATGGGTGGTGGAGAACTCCGCGCACGACTCCGTGTGCGGCTGCGGCATCGACGCCGTCGCCGATCAGGTGCTCGCGCGCTACCAGCAAGCCGCGCGGATCGCCGATCTGGTCACGGCCGACGCGATCGAGGCGCTTGCCGCGAAGGTCGACACGAGTGAGATCACGTCGGAGTCGATCGTCGCGTGGAACCCGTCGCCGCGCGCGCGCGGCGGTGTCCTCGAGGTGACGCTGACGCCGCCCGGCGGCCCGAACGGGCTCGCGTTCCGCGCGCCGGACGGGGCGATCGCGCCGGCACAGGTGCTGGGGACCGAGGCCCAGCGCGTCGTCGACATGACACTGCGCGGCGAGCAGCTCGCACGCATCGTGCCGACGATCAACTCACGACGCCTCGGCGAGCTGTACATCAACGGCATCACCGTCGAAGGCGGCCGCGTGACGACGATCCGCCTCGCGTTGGGGCCCGTGCTCGACGGCGCGATCGACATCGAGCAGTCGAAGCGTGACGTCGAAGCGATCATCGCGCGCAAGCCGAACGCGAAGTTTCACGTGATCGCCGACGGACCGCCGCTGTGCCGCGTGCTGGTGGCGACGCCGCCGATCGGCGGGCTCGGGTGGACGACGCTGCAGCCCGCGTACGGCGCCGCGTCGGATATGGCGCCGGCGCGCGCGGAGGGGAACGTGCTCGACAACGGCGTCGTGCGCGCGGAGGTCCAAGGCGACGGCCGCGTGACGCTCACCGGGCCCGGCGGCGCGCGCTACGAGAACCTCTTCGGGATCGAAGACGGCGCCGATGCCGGCGACGAGTACACCTACTCCCCGCCCGACCGCGACCTGATCGTGACCGACCCGGCCGAGCAGCCGGTGGTCGACGTCGTGCAGAACGGCCCCGTGCAAGCGACGCTTCGCGTCACGCGCCGGTTCCGCATCCCCGCCTCCCTGGACGCGAAGGAGCGCGGCCGCGCGCGCAAGACGGAGTGGATGCCGGTGGTCATGGATCTCACGCTGCGCGCCGGCGAGCCGTTCCTGCGCGCGTCGCTGGAGCTGATCAACAACGCGTCGGACCACCGGGTTCGCGCGCTGTTCCCACTCGGATTCGAGACACCGCACTCCCACGCCGACGGCGCGTTCTACGTGAACGAGCGCGGCTTGGAAGCCGAAGGCGACGCGTACGAGGTCGGGTTGCCGACGTTCCCGTCGCGGCGCTGGGTCGACGCGTCCGACGGCGCGCGCGGCCTTGCCATGTTCCACCGCGGAACGCCGGAGTACGAGCTGGTCGGCGGGCGCGCGCTCGCGATCACGTTGCTGCGCGGCGTCGCGTGGCTGTCGCGGCAAGGCATGCGCAACCGCGCCGGTCCGGCGGGCCCGATGCTTGCGACGCCGGGCGCGCAGCTGCACGCCACGCATCGGTTCGAGCTCTCCGTGTACCCGCACGACGGCGACTGGTCTGCGGGGAGCGTGCACGACGTCGCGGAAGGATTCGCGTATCCGCTCCGCGCGACGGTGACGCGCAAGCACGCGGGCGCGCTGCCGGCAGCCGGAAACGGCCTCACGCTCGAGCCCACGTCGGTTCAGCTGAGCGCGCTGACGAAGAACGGCGAGACCGCGACGTGCCGGATCTACAACGCCTCGGCCGATGCAACGGAGGCGCGCGTGCACGTCTCCGACATCTGGCGGGAGAAGACGCCTCGCCTCGTCGGGCTGCTCGGCGACGAACGGCAAACACTTGAGATGCGCAACGGCGTGATCTCGCTTCCGCTGAAGCCGTGGGAGATCGCGTCGATCAAGCTCGGCTGATCACGACGCGCCGTCGTGGCGGCGGATGCTCATGAACTCGAGCAGCCTCTTCCCTTCATCGCTGTCGGCGAAGCGGGTCACCTGCGCGCGCAGCTCTTCGGCCACGTTTTGCGCGTCGTCGAGCGGGCCGGCGATCCGGATCAGCGTGTGATCGGCTTGCGGGTACGAGCCGATCGATGTGCTCGGGAACCGCGCCTGGAGCTCGGTGAGCACGACGGCGAACGTCGACTCCGGGAACCGATGCGTGACTTCCTCGCGCCACAACGCGACGCCGGTTCCTTCGAGAAAGCGCGGCTCGACGGTCTCGGTGAACACGGCCTGTAGCTCCCGGGGCGGTCCCGGCAAGATCACGATGCGCCCGCCGGCGTGCTCGACCGTGACGGCAGGGATCACGCCGATCGACGTCGGGAGCACCTCGGCTCCGGCCGGCGCGAGCGCCATCTTCCGGAGCCCTTCCACGCCGAAGGCGTCGTGCGAGAAGCCGGCCCGGCCGACGGAGGCGACGATCTCCTCGATGCGCGCGGCGAGCGGGGCCAGCTCGACCAGTGGCGTCCCCAGCGCGGCCGCGATGCCTTCCATCGTCCGGTCGTCGTGCGTCGGCCCGAGGCCCCCGCAGACGAACACCAAGGTCGCAGGCCCGGCGAGCTCGCGCGTGACCTCGGCGGCGATCTCCTTGGGGTCGTCGGGGATGATCGCCACGCGGCGCAGCCGGTGGCCGTGGTGCGCGACACGGGTCGCGATGAACGACGCGTTGGCGTCTTGCACGTGACCAGACAGGATCTCGTCACCGACGACGACGACCGAGACGTCCATGGCTGTGAGCAGGATAAGCGAACTCGGTACGATGAAAGCATGATCGTTCGGTGCGGGCGGTGCGGGGTCGAGCTCGAGATCGCGGGCCCCGGAGAGTTCGCGTGCCCGTCCTGTGGGACGCGGAACGTCGCGCGCGGCCAGCAGGAGCCGCCGGCGGCAAACCCGTTCGGGGTCCCCGACCTGAGCGCGGCGGCGCCGCAAGAGCCGCCCCCGGGTGTCACGTGGGTGCGCTGTCCGGCCTGCTCGTACCGGTTCGCCGTCGGGGAGATGGAAGAGGTCTCCTGTCCCAGCTGCGCCACCACCGTTCACCTGGAGAAACAAGGAACCGGCACCGAGCCTTCGTAACGATTCCGTCAGGAGGAATCGGCCGCGAGCCGTCGAAGCGCTATCCGAGGGGCTTTTAGAAGGCGACGAATCGGGCAATCCTTTCGTTGTGTCTCGGAGAAAAGACATCAGCGCGAAACCGGACCACACGGGCGAGCTCTCGCAGGCAACCCAGAAGATCCACGGGCTGCTCGAAGAGCTGACGTCGACCGTCGAGTCGGCCGAACGGCTGACGCGCGCCGGCGAGCCCGAGCGCGCGCTCCGGATGGTGGAAGAGCAGCGCGAGTCGCTCTACAACACGGTCGACACGATCTCGCGCGCGGTCAGCATCCGCCGATCCCGGTTCGAAAAGCTGCGCCGGCGTACACCGGTCCTCGTCGCGGCGGCGCTCACCGCCGTGTCCGCGCTGGCCATCTCGGTCGGCGCGTTGACCTC
>VAYV01000241.1 GCA_005883175.1 Actinomycetota bacterium | reverse complement strand
CCGATGCCGGCATCGGACCCGCGGCTGACGCCTTCGACGCGGCCGTTCTCGACGTCGATCGATTCGGAATCCTCTGCCAGGTAACGGGCGTCCGCGTAGGACGCACCGGCGGCGCGCGCCACATCCAGCGCGCGCTCTGTGAGGGCTCGGACCTCGTCGTCCACCATGGCGGGGCTGTAGCCTACCCAGGCGACCAAGCCGTCACAATGGCGGGTTGGAGGAGAGTCCGTGGACCTTGATCTGACGCCCGAGCAAGAGCTGATCCGCAAGACCGCTCGCGACTTCGCAGAGCGGGAGATCGCGCCGTACGCGGCCGACTACGACCGCAAAGAGGAGTTCCCGCGTGCGATCCTCGAGAAGATGAAGCCGCTCGGGTTCCTCGGTGCGCCGATCCCGCAGGAGTACGGCGGGATGGGCGTCGACGCCGTGAGCTATGTGCTCATCATCGAGGAGATCGCGCGCGCCGACTCGTCCGTTCGTTCGATCATCAGCGTCAACTGTTCGCTCGTCGGGTTGACGATCCTGAAGTGGGGGACCGAGGAGCAGAAACGTTCTTGGTTGCCCCGCATCGCGAGCGGCGAGTCGCTTGGATGCTTCGGGCTGACCGAGCCGGGGAGCGGCTCGGACGCCGCGAGCTTGCAGACGCGCGCGAAGCGCGACGGCGACAACTGGGTGCTCAACGGTACGAAGATGTTCATCACGAACGGGACCGTGGCCGGGGTCGCGCTGGTGATGGCGCAGACGGATCCCTCGCTCGGCGCGAAAGGTATCGCAGCGTTCGTGGTGCCAACGGAGACGCCGGGGTTCAAAGCGAACGAGATCCACGGGAAGCTCGGGCTGCGCGCGTCGTCGACGGCGGAGCTGGTGCTGACCGACGTGCGCGTGCCGGACTCGGCGATGCTCGGGGGCATCGGCGACGGGATGAAGGTGGCGCTATCGGCTTTGGATAACGGCCGCGTCGGTTTGGGCGCGTCGTGCGTCGGTCTTGCGCAAGCGTGTTTGGATGCTGCTCTGACGTATTCGAAGGACCGCAAGCAGTTCGGCAAGCCGATCGCCGGGTTCCAGCTGATCCAAGAGATGCTCGCCGAGATGCACGTCGAGATCGAAGCCGCGCGGCTGCTCGTCTGGCGAGCAGCCTCGCTCAAGGACAAGGGGATCCGGAACACGCTGGAGGCGTCGGTGGCCAAGTTCTACGCGAGCGAGGCGGCAGTAAAGTGCGCCAACCTCGCGATCCAGGTGCACGGCGGGTACGGGTACATCGACGAGTATCCCGTGGGCCGGTACTTGCGGGACGCGCGCGTGACGACGTTGTACGAAGGAACGTCGCAGATCCAGAAGCTGATCATCGGGCGGCACCTGACGGGCGAGAACGCCTTTGTCTAGGTACGACCTCCACACGCATTCCGATGTGTCGGACGGGGCATTCGAGCCTGCTCTGGTGGTGCGGTATGCGGCCGAAGCGGGTCTGAACGGGATCGCGCTGACCGATCACGACTCGATGGGGGGCGTTGAGGCAGCGCGCGCTGCCGGGGAGTCCATCGGCGTCGAGGTGATCACCGGCTGCGAGGTGTCCGCGCGCTGGGGCGAGGTGTCGGTGCACATGCTCGCCTACAACGTCGATCCGTCGCATCCCCGCCTTGCCGAAGAGCTGTGGTGGATCCGCGAAGACCGCGTTGTGCGCGCGGAGAAGATGGTGCAGCTGCTGCAGGGTTTGGGCGTGCCGATCACCTTCGAGATGGTGCGCGCGATCGCGAAGGGCGAGTCGATCGGGCGGCCGCACGTCGCGCAGGCGATGGTCGATCTCGGCGTCGTCCCCACGACCCCAGACGCGTTCACCGAGGAGTGGATCGGCGAAGGCGGGCGCGCGAACGTGCACAAGAAAGCACTGACGCCGCAAGACACCGTGCGATTGGTGGCGGAGGCCGGCGGGGTGAGCGGCATCGCGCACCCGATCTGGATCGAGCGCGACCACGGCGCGAGTGCCGACGTTCTGATCGAGGAGCTGGCGGCGCTCGGGTTGGGCGCGCTCGAGGTGAACCATCCCGACCACGACGAGCTCATGCGCGCGCGCTTCGCCGCCATCG
>VAYV01000240.1 GCA_005883175.1 Actinomycetota bacterium | reverse complement strand
GTGGCACCCCCGGACCGGCAAGTGGACCGTCGTGGTGATGAACGCCGACGGCTCGCGAGGGGTGGCCGCGCGCATGTCGATCGGCGTCCGGGTGCGGTTCCTGACGTGGATCGGCGTCGGGCTGCTGATCGCCGCGCTGCTGGCCTTCATCGGCGGCGGGCTCATGCTGTACTTCGGGGTGCGACAGCCCCGCCAGAAGGGCGCGCCGCCCGTGCCCGAGACCGTCGCCTCCTGATCCGTCCCGGATAGGTCATCTGTCCGAGGCCGCTCGTTCGTTACCTTCTTAGGATCCCGTGATGACGCGGGAAGGGGGCAACGGGTGGTGCGGCTCGCGGAGACGCGGCGCGACGAGGGCTTCGATGCTGCGTTCGCCGTCCTTTTCCCGCGCGCGTTCCGGCTGAGCTTCCGGCTGCTGGGCGATCGAGCAGCTGCGGAGGACGCTGCGGCCGAGGCCATGGCGCGCGCGTTCGCGGACTGGAAGCGCGTCTCGGAGCTTCCCTATCGAGAGGCGTGGATCCTGCGGGTGGCTTCGAACATCGCTCTCGATCAGATCCGCCGGCGGAAGCTCCCGGTCGTTGTCCCGTCGGCGGTGTCGGAGGACGAGGACACGCACGCGCTGCGCGTCGCGTTGTGGGCCGCGTTGCACGCGCTCCCGCGGAGGCAGCGCGAGATCGTGGTGCTCCGCTACATCGCCGGACTGACAGAGCCCGAAGTGGCGCAGCTGCTCGGCATATCGCTTGGGACCGTGAAGACGCACGTGACGCGCGGGCGCGCTGCGCTGCGCCGCATGATCAGAGACGACGAGGAGAAGATCATTGACCTTCGATGACGACAGCGTGAAGCCCGTTCATTCGGAGGGTGAGATCTTGTCTCGCGTGCATGAGCGTGGGCGTGTCATCCGACGGCGCAGGCGCGCTGCGCCGCATGATCAAGGACGAGGAGACCGTCATTGACCTCCGATGAGCACGACGTCACGCCGGTCCACGGCGAGGCCGAGATACTCGAGCGCGTGCACAAGCGCGGCGCGCAGTTGCGCAGGCGGAAGCGCTTCGCGCGCGCGTCGGCCGCAACGATGATCGTCGCCGTGCTGTTCGGCACCGGTCTGGCGGTGGCGCATCACCAAACGAAGCCGGCCTCGAAGGGATTCGTCAACCCCGACGCGACCGATTCCCCGCTCCCCACGGATGCCCCCGCAGACGTGTCCTCGACCTTGGAACCCGACACGCTGTCGATCACGCCGACTCCAACGGCGGAACTTCCACCCCTATGTTGCGTGAACGACGTGGTTCCTCCTCCGGCCACTGTGCTCTCGCCCTGTGTCAACAGTTATGACCCGGCGTGCGGCAAGTTCTACTGGGATCCGGCGCCGGGACCGAACGCACCGATGACCATCTCGGTGAGGGCGTCGAGCACGACGGTGACTGTGGGGGAGACCGTCAGCGTGACCGGCACTGCATCGGATCCCGATGCCCAGCTCATCTGCCGCAAGACTGAGTGGGGCCCGACGTACATCGGGTTCGCGGTCACGATGCGCGCCAAGTACGGGCGTTGGGAGACGCCTGACAAGACGCCCGGAACCGTGACCGAAACGTTCACGCACGTCTACGACACCCCGGGCACGTACAAGGTTATGTTCGAGGCAGAGTCCGGCGCGTGCGGAGATTGGGGAACGAATCCGTACAGCAGTCAGGGTACGGCCGACGTAACGGTGACGGTCGTCGATGCGCCGACCCCGAGCCCAACCGTTACCGGCAGCCCGGCGCCGAGTCCGAGTGACTCCGTCAGCCCTTCACCGAGCCCCTAGACCGTCACGCGCGCTTCAACGACACGATGAACCGCGCGCCGTGTGGTTGGGCGGGCTCGTAGGTGAGCGAACCGCCGAACGCTTCGACGAGCCGGCGACAGATCGCCAGTCCCAGACCGGACCCCGGCGCGCCCGACGTGTTCCATCCGCGCGCGAAAGGCTCGAAGATCCGGGTCCTGACTTCGTCGGGAACGCCTTGACCATCGTGGACTAAGACCAGTGAGCACGATTGCGCCGCAGCCGTCGCTTCGATCGTGATCGACGGGCCACCGTACCGGTATGCGTTCGTCAGAAGGTTGACGATGATCTGATCGAGACGCTGTAGATCGGCGACCGCTTTCGCGTCGTTGTCGAGCTCGAGCGTGACCGAGTGGCCTTCGGGAGCAGGCGCAGCGTCGAGCGCGCGGCGCACCGCGTCGCCGAGCGCCGTGGGCAGCAGGCGCACGGTGAGCCGCCCTTGCTGGATCTGCGACAAGTCGAGGAGGTTTTCGATCAGTCCGCGGATCCGGTCGGCTTGTCGGCCGAGCCCGTCCATCACCTGCTCGAAGACCTCCTCATCAAGCTCGCGGCCGCGCGCGGCAGCCAGATCGGCGAAGCCGAGGAGACTAGTCAGCGGTGTTCGGAGCTCGTGCGCCGCGTTCGCGATGAACTCGCTCTTCAACACGTCCACGCGTCGCAACTCCGCTGCGATCCGGTCACGCTCGACCACGCGCCCCAGTTGCGTCCCGATGTTCGCCATCACGTCGAGCAGCGTCTGGTCGGGCACCAGAGCTACCGGAGAGAAGAACTCGAGGACGGCAACGACCTCGCTTCCGACCAACACCGGGAATGCGAAGCCGGCAACCACGCCGAGGTCAACGGCGGTGCGTGCGCGCGGGAAATTCGGGTCGTTCATGACGTCGGTGACCCACGCGGGCTTTCCGTTCTCGGCAACCCTGCCGGGAAGGCCGGCTCCGATCTCGAGCTGCATCCCTTCCGTCACGAGTCTGAACTGCTCGTACCGCTCGGCATCCTCGAGGTGCCACAGCGTGGTCGGCATGAGGTGCGTTGCGTCCTTCTCGAGCGTGTAGACGTGACCGACCGGCCAGCCGGTATGCGCGCAGACGCGATCGAGCGTGATCTGCAACGCCTCGTCGACGTCGTGTGCTTCGTTCGCGCCCACTGCGACGTCCTGTATGAGCTGCACGATCGCCGTCTTTTCGTTGAGCCGTTTGATCAGGTGCGCGGTTTCGAGCGCCACTGCCGTTTGGTTCGCAAGCGAGATCATGAAGAGCTCGTCTTGCTGACTGAAAAGCCCTTGGCCGGGAGACTTCGTGAGGTAGAGCGCCCCGACGAGGTCTGTCTCCTGAAAGATCGGCACGCCGAGGAAGGCAGTCATCGGCACGTGTCCGAGCGGGAATCCGACGGAGCGGCGATCGCTCTGCAACACGTCGAGACGGATCGGCGTCTTCTGCTGCAGTACGGCGCCGAGCATCCCTTTGCCCAAGGGCAGGTGAGGCATCGCGTTGAATTGCGCGTTCGTCAGGCCGGCGTGAACGAACTCGGCGATCTCACCGTTGTCGAGCACGACGGCTGCTCCGTAGCGCGCGGACGTGAGCAAGCGCGCGAGGTCGACGGCGCGCTCCA
>VAYV01000239.1 GCA_005883175.1 Actinomycetota bacterium | reverse complement strand
GGCGCGCCGGGGATCGTCTACGTGTTGTACACGATGAAGCTGATCGTCTTCGTCGTCGGCGGGTTCCTCGTGACGTGGGCGACGACGCCGGACCTCGGGGGGCTCACGGACTTCGGGCGCTGGTGGATCGTGCCGATGGTGTTCCAGAAGCTCACGGTCTGGACGCTGTTGTGGGAGATCCTCGGCCTCGGCTCCGGGTCGATGCAGCTGACCGGACGGTTCTCGCCGCTGATCGGCGGCGTCTTGTACTGGCTGCGCCCCGGCACCGTTCGGCTGCCGCCGTGGCCGGACAAGGTGCCTTTCACGAAGGGATACCGTCGGACCGTCGCCGACGTCGCGCTTTACGCCGGCGTTCTTGCCTCTGCCGCGTACCTGCTGATCTCGGGTGGCGAGGTACAAGGTGCACGCCGCCTGCAACCCGTCGCGATCATCGTGTTGCTATCTCTGTGGGCGCTGCTCGGCTTGCGCGACAAGGTTCCGTTCCTCGCCGCGCGCCCCGAGGTCTACGGGTTCATCCTCCTCGTCTCGCTGTTCCCGCTGCGCCACGCGATCGCCGGCTGGCAGTTCGTCCTCTTCTTTATCTGGGCCGGGGCCGCGATGTCGAAGCTGAACCGGCACTTCCCGTTCGTCGTCGCCGTGATGGTCAGCAACACGCCGTGGAACCGTTCCGCGCGCGCGAAGGAGAAGCTGTACCGGCACTACCCCGACGACCTGCGCCCCTCGCGCGCCGCGACGCTCGCGGCGCACATCGGGACGGCGTACGAATTCGGCCTGCCCCTGACGATGATGCTGGCGCGCGGGGGCACGCTGCAGACGATCGCGATCATCGGCATGATCGCGTTCCACGCACACATCCTGTCGACGATTCCGATGGGCGTGCCGTTGGAGTGGAATCTCTTCATGATCTTCGGCATCGCATTCTTGTTCGGTCACTACGGCGTCGTTCCGCTGTCGACGGTGGGGGTCCCGCTCTTGGTGCTCCTCATCTTGTTCGGGGCCGTGATCCCGATCCTCGGGAACCTGTTCCCTGAGAAGATCTCGTTCCTCCTATCGATGCGGTACTACGCCGGCAACTGGGCCTCGAGCACATGGCTCTTCCGCAAAGACACCGACGCGGAAGGGAAGCTCGACCGGCGGGTTTCGAAGGTCGCGCGCATCGGCGTCGAGCAGCTTGCGAAGGTCTACGACAGCGACACCGCGCAGTACGTGATCGAGAAAGGGATGGCGTTCCGCGCCATGCACAGTCACGGCCGCGCGCTTACGGGGCTGCTCGCGCGCGCGGTCGACGACGTCGAGGGCTACCTCATGCGGGACGGCGAGATCATCGCCGGCATCGTCGCGGGGTGGAACTTCGGCGACGGGCACTTCCACGATCACCACTTGCTGGAGGCGGTGCAAGAGCAGGCCTCGTTCGAGCCGGGCGAGCTGCGCGCGATCATGCTCGAATCCCAACCGATCCAGACGCAGCGTCAGCGGTACCGGATCTTCGACGCCGCGACGGGGCTGCTCGAAGAAGGATGGGTCGACGTCGCGGAGATGTGCCGGCGCGGGCCGTGGCTGGAGGAGTCCTGGGATTTCCCGGTCGAAGTGACGTGGACGGCGTCGAACGTGACGAGCGCGCGACAGGGACCTTCGTTGACCGAGATCGGTTAGAGCCTGCGGAGCAAAGAGTTCCGGAAACTCAAAAGATCGACTGTGGAGGGAGCTCCCATGGCTTGGTATCACGATTACGGTGACAAGTGGAATGCACACGATGCGGAAGGGGTCGTCGCGTTCATGACGTCGGATGCCGTGTACGAGGACCTCGCCTTGGGGGCGCGGCATGTAGGCCACGACGACATCAGAGGTTTCATCGGCGGGATGTCGGATCGAATCTCGTCGGACTATGCGTTCGAGTTCGCCGACCCGATCGCCAGCACCGACGAGGGGTACGCGCTGGAATGGGTGATGAGAGGAACCACGACGGTACCGGCGGTCAGCTTCCGCCGACCGGTAAGGCCTTTTCGATCCACGGAGTGTCGGTGGGGCGCCTGAAGGAGGCGAAGATCGCCGAGAACCGTGATTACTGGAGCCTTGGAGAGTCCCTCGTTCAGATCGGCATCCTTGCGCCCATCGACGGCGCGTGATCCCTAGTCCTTTGGAATAGCGCTGCGACTGCTACGCCTCGGTGGTCTCCCACGTTGAGAGCAGCCCGTGCTGCATCGCGAACATGGCTGCCTCGGCGCGGCTGTTGACGCCGATCTTGGTGTAGATCCTCTCGATGTGATTGCCGGCGGTCTTCGGCGCGATACCGAGCGCGTGGGCCACTGCGCGCGTGGTGCCTCCGCGCGCCGCGAGCACGAGGACCTCGACTTCGCGCGGGGTGAGTCCGGCCGGTGCCGACGGCTTGCGCCTGACTTGATGACCGGCCGCGGACAGGACGGCGTCGACGGCCGCTCCGTCGAACTCACCTTCGCGCGCGCCGCGCCGCAGCTCCTGGGCGGCGTCGTCGCGCGAAAGCGCCGAGCGGTGCGGG
>VAYV01000238.1 GCA_005883175.1 Actinomycetota bacterium | reverse complement strand
GGCGATGGTTGCACACCCGGGGCTGGTGGAGAACGGATACAGCCACGCCGATATCACGCCGCCGACCAGGACGAGTGCGGACGCGGCGTACCAGTACCGGCGGCCCCTCATTTCCCTCAATGTCGGGGCTCCCAAGTTCCTTGAACAGGTCCCACCCTGCCCATAGACTCCAGCTCGTACATATGTTCGGGAGGACGTGCATGCGAGTCATGGGCATCGACCCCGGTCTTACACGGACCGGTTATGGAGTTATCGAGACCAACGGCGGCATCATGCGCGCGCTCGATGTAGGGACGGCGCGCGCCCCACAAGGCCAACCCCCATCGGTTCAGCTGATGAACCTCTGTCTGACGCTGGAACGGGTCATGGAGAAACACGAGCCGGAGGCCGTCGCGATCGAGCGGCTGTTTTTCAACTCGAACGCGCGAACGGCGATCCGCGTCGGGCAGGCGAGCGGCGTCGCGTTGCTCGCGTGCGCGGAGGTCGGCGTCCCCGTTTACGAATACACACCGACGGAAGTGAAGCAAGCAGTGGTCGGCGTCGGGAACGCGACCAAAGAGCAGGTCACATACATGGTTCGCACGATCCTTCGCCTAGAACAGGACCTCGATTCTGCGGACGCCGCCGACGCGCTCGCACTCGCGATCTGTCACGGGAATGCGGCGCGGTTCCGCGCAGCGGTCAAGGAGGCGGAAGCAACGCAGTGATCGCCAGCATCTCCGGGACGATCCTCGAGATCCTCCCAGACGGCGCCGTCGTCGATGTCCATGGCGTCGGGTACCGTCTGCTCATGCCTTCAACGGCAACCGCTTCGCTCCCTCCGGTCGGCAAGACCGTGCGCGTGCAGACGCACCTCCACGTTCGCGAGGACGCGATGACGCTGTACGGCTTCTCCACGGTCGAGCAGCGTGACCTCTTCGCCGTGCTGCTGGGCGTCAACGGCATCGGTCCGAAAGGGGCGCTCGCCGTGCTGTCGGTGTACTCGCCCGAAGCGTTCCGCAAGGCGCTCGTGACGGAAGACCTCGACGCGCTCACGTTGATCCCCGGGGTCGGGAGGAAGACGGCTGCGCGCATGATCCTCGAGCTGCGCGAGAAGCTTGCCCTTCCGGAGCTGGAGGTCGTTCCCGGTGGGAACGGTGCGCGTCGGGCGGTCCTCGTGGAGGTGAAGGGCGCGCTGCTGAATCTTGGCTACACGCCCGCGGAGGCACGCTCCGCATTGGAATCCCTCCCCGAAGCCGACGATTCGAGCGTCGAGGACATGCTGAAGCGTGCTTTGAAAGAGCTCGTGCGATGAGCGCGGAAGTCATGGGTGCGGCCGTCGCACCGGACGAAGTCGAGTTCGAGGCGTCGCTCCGGCCGAGCATGCTCGCGGAGTTCGTCGGGCAGGAACAGGTGAAGCGACAGGTCGGCTTGATCATCGAAGCTGCGCGCAACCGCGGAGCGCCGCCCGACCATCTTCTCTTCAGCGGACCGCCGGGTCTGGGCAAGACGTCGCTCGCGCACATCATCGCCAATGAGGTCGGTGTCAACCTCCGTCCGACGAGCGGCCCTTCCCTCGAGCGCGCCGGCGACCTCGCCGCGATCGTGACGAACCTCGAGCCCGGTGAGGTGCTCTTCATCGACGAGATCCACCGGCTCCCGCGGCCCGTTGAAGAGGTCCTGTACCAAGCGATGGAAGACTTCAAGCTCGACGTGGTGATCGGCAAGGGGCCGAGCGCGCGCAGCATCCGCATCGACCTGCCTGCCTTTACTTTGGTCGGCGCCACGACGCGCACCGGCTTGCTGACGGGGCCGCTGCGCGACCGCTTCGGGTACAGCGCGCGCTTGGACTACTACAGCTCCGACGAGCTGGAAACGATCGTCCGTCGCAGCGCGCGCGTCCTGAACGTCGCGCTGGAGGGCGACGGCGCCGTCGAGATCGCACGTCGGTCCCGGGGGACACCGCGGATCGCCAACCGGCTGCTCCGCCGCGTTCGCGACTACGCCGAGGTGAAGGCCTCCGGCGTGATCGACCGAGACGTCGCGCGCGCCGCCCTCGAGCTGTTCGATGTGGACGAGCTCGGGCTGGACACGCTGGATGCGAAGGTGTTGCACACGCTGATCGAGAAGTTCGGCGGGGGACCGGTCGGGATCACGAGCCTCGCCGCCGCGCTCAGTGAAGAGCCGGACACGATCGAGGACGTCTCGGAGCCGTACCTGCTGCAGATCGGGTTCCTCCAGCGGACCCCGCGCGGGCGGGTCGCGACGGATCATGCGTACGCCCACCTCGGCCTTTCCAAGGAGCCGG
>VAYV01000237.1 GCA_005883175.1 Actinomycetota bacterium | reverse complement strand
AGGCTGCTCGGGAAACATCGGAAGCTAATGCCGACCGGCGGGGAGCGGCTTGTCTGGGGCTACGGCGACGGATCGACGTTGACCGTCATCGACACGCCCTTCGGTCGTGTCGGCGGGCTGATCTGCTGGGAGAACTACATGCCGCTCGCGCGTGCGGCGATGTACGCGAAAGGGATCGACATCTGGATCGCGCCGACGTGGGATAACAGCGAGACGTGGGTGTCGACGCTGCGGCACATCGCGAAAGAAGGGCGGCAGTACGTGATCGGCGTCGCGCCCTGCATGCGTGGGTCCGACGTGCCGGACACGATCAAGGGGCGCGATCAGATGTACGAAGGCGACGACGACTGGCTGTCCAAGGGCAACGCCACGATCGTCGATCCGGAAGGTGAGATCGTGGCCGGTCCCCTGATCGGGAGCGAAGGGATCGTGTACGCCGACGTCGACGTTGCATTCGCGCGCGCGTCGCGCCGGAAGTTCGATCCAACCGGACACTATTCACGGCCCGACGTGTTCCGCCTGACCGTCGACACACGCGCGACCTCTCCGGTGGTCTTCGAGGAGTGAGGCTTCGGTCAGTGCGTGAGTGACTTCTCCGCGCCGCGCAAGCGCCGTGAGAGCTCGACCATGATCTTGCGGCACATCTCGAAGTTCTGGCTCAGCACGGGCATGAAGTCCCACGATGCGATGCCGAGCGTCTGGACGTCGGTCTCGGCGGTCACCGTGGCCGAACGAGGTCCGCGATCGATGATCGCCATCTCACCGAAGTAATCGCCCGGACCGAGCGTTGCGCGCAAGCGTCCGTTGACGGTGACCTTCGCCTTGCCTTGCATGATGAGATGGAAACCGACGCCGGTCTCGCCTTCGGAGACGATGGTCCGTCCCGCTCGGAACTGCACGTCTTTGCCCGCATCGTGGATCTTCTTGACTTCCTTCTTCGTGAGGACGGTGAACAGGTCCACCGCAGCCAGCATCTCGACCGGCGTCTTAGCCACCATCGCTCCTCCTTCGCCGCTCAGCCGGCCAAATCATAGTCCGCACGCCGCGCGCGCCCGTCAGATCCAACACAGGAGCTTGATCTTGTTCGGCACCGAGCAGTCGCCCTTGATCTTGAAGAAATGGAACCGGTCGCTGAACCAGATGTGCCGGGCCCAGCCGAAGGCGCCGCCGTAGGGGATGGGGAGCGCCGCAAGGATGGGGTAGAAGTACGCGAAAGCCCCGACGCACGCGACCACGTAGCCGACGGCGTACGGCATGAGCTGGGGCCATCGTCGAACCGATCGGTAGAGGACGTGGACGAGAGTCAAGACCACGTACGGAACTAACGGTGTCGCGTAGAACATGAACACGGGCTTGCCCAACGCGTCTCCAAGGATCAGGAACGGGAACCAGCCGGCAACGAACAGCGCGAAGATGAACGATGCGGTGGTGTCCTTCTTGTACGTCCACCACGCGAGCGCGATGAAGCCGATGAAGAAACCGGGCCACCAGATCATCGGGTTCGGCAAGCCCAGGATCTCGGAGTCGCGCTGGCTGGGGCCCGATCCGGTCGTTTGGTAGTAATGCGCCACGGGACGGCCGATCCACGGCCACGTCCATGCGTTGCCGTAGTACGGGTGACCCGGGCTCTTCACCGTCTTCCCCGTCGTTGGATCGGTCGTCGTTACGTACTTCTGCAGGTTCGCGTGGAAGTTGTAGACCTCGTGCTGGTAGCAGAGCCACTGCCCGGCGAGACCGCCGAGGTGGTAGACGCCGAACGAGAACGTCGTCGTATCCTTGCTGCACTGGGGCAGGTTGTACCGATGGCTGTCGACGAACCACGGCGTGTACGACGCGATGTAGATGGCGATCGGGAGCAGGACGAGCGCGCCGAGCGTGCCGGCGACCTTCCCGACGTAGCGCCGGTCGGCTGCGTCCCTCGCTCGGACCGCATCCCACGCCATTGTCGATGCGATCCCCACCCCGATGAACGGGAGTGCGTCCCACTTGCTCGCGATCGCAAGCCCGAACATCGCCCCCGCCGCGATGCGCCACCAGCGGAATCCGCGATGATCCGGCTGAGTCACGTCCCTATCGACGACGAGCAGCCATATGCCGGCCAGCACGAACACGGCAACGTAGATGTCGAGCATCGCGATGCGTGACTGCATGAACCAGAGGCCGTCGGCCGCGAGAAGCGTTCCCGCCGCCGCCGCCCACCACGGAGACGCCCATAGCCGCAGGGCAAGGAGATACATGATGAGAACCGAGAACGTCCCGAACAAAGCGCCGAAGAAGCGCCATCCGAATGGGCGGTCGCCGAAGATCCGCATTCCGGCGGCGATGAACCATTTCGCGACCGGCGGGTGCACGAT
>VAYV01000236.1 GCA_005883175.1 Actinomycetota bacterium | reverse complement strand
CGCCAGGATGAAGACGTCGGCGGGGATCGGCCGGTACAGGTAGCTGCCGATGTACTTGAACGCGATCCCTTGGTTCACGTCCCAGCCGAGCACCGCTCCGAATCTGCTGCCGGCGGCGCGTGTGTTCCCGGTGGGGTCGGCCGGAACGGGCACCGTGCCGTTCCACGTTGGGTCGTTGCGGTACTGCCAGATGGGCGGGTCGAAGCCGGCCGAGCCGTCCTGGGCCACGATCTCTTCGCGGAGCCAGTTCTCACGCTCGTAGAAGCTGGGCGCAGCGCCGAGGTCCTGGAAGTAGAAGCGGTACCGGCCGCCCCAGCCGCGCGCGTCATCGATCTCGTTCCCGCCGCCGGTGTCGGGGTCGCTGATGTGATTGAAGCTTCCCCAGTAGTGGTAGTGGTCGGGCCGGAAGTACTGCGCGGCGTAGCTGGGGCTGAACGTGTCCATGAAGAAGAACGTCACGCCGCGCTCTGCGCCTTGCGGCGTCCGGTCGACGTTGACGGCGCTGCGTCCGTTGTTGTTCCAGTGCGGGTCGCGCTGCGCGGACGGGTCGGGGTTGATGAACGCTGCGCTCGTCTTCGCGCCGCTCGACAGGTCGGTGAACGCGGCCGCGTACTTCGAGCTCATGCGGCTGTTCTCGATCCAGTCCTCGACCTTGAACGCGTCCACGAGGTCCCACGTCTGCGTGTCGGTGACGACGTGCGAGCTGCCCCGGAAGGCGCCGAACATCGCGTTGTACTTCGTCAAGTAGATCTGCTTGTAGTTCTTGGGGAGGGCGAGCGACGTCGCATACACGCCCATCGCCCCCGGGTCGTGGTTGAGCTGCGTCGCCGCTTTCGCGGCCGCGAACAGGTCCTTCGTGTACGTGTTGTTCGCGGCGAGGAAGTGGTAGTTGAAGTTGAACTTCATCGGCTCGAAGTACGGCACGTAGTTCGAGAACACTTGGTTCGGGAGCGTCTTTGGGTTGGCCGGATCTGTTCCGGTGTAGTGGATCGGTTCGTGCTGGATGAGCCCCGAGCCCTGCTGGTCGGTGATGTTGTCTCCGTCGGCGCCGCGCTTCGAGACGACCGCGGGCACGTACTCGTCTGGGAGGTTCCCGCGCAGATCGTTCAGCTCCGTCTTGCTCGGCTGCCACCCGACGAAAACCACGTTCACGCGCTGCGAGCGGGTGAGGTGCTTGGTCAGCTGAGCGAGACTCTCTTTCAGGTACTGGAGCGGCCTCGAGGCGGTCAACGATGCCAAGCCCGTGTACCGCTCGTTGTGGATGTTGACGGCCGCGACGCGGACCTTCCAGGTCCCCGGCGCGGGGTGCGGGATCGTGACCTCGTCGATCGGGAGCGACGTCTCGTTGCCGCAGCCTTTGTTGAAGAGGTCGGTGTCGCAGTCGGTCGCGGTCGAGGCCGTGGCGGTGGACGGATAAACCTTCGAGCCGTCCGGGCTCGTCACGTACAAGTAGGCCTTCCATACCGGGCTCCGCCATGCGATCCGCACGTAGAGCGTCGAGGTCTTCAGGCCGGCCGGCACGGTCAAGGGGATGTCTTGGCATAGCCCGGACGCGGCGTCGCACGCCTTCGGCGTCGTCGGCGTCGCAACGTCGGCCGCGCTGCCCGGCGCCTGCAGGACGGTGCCGGTCCATGTGTAGGTAGAGGGGTGGCCGGCCTTGGGGATACCGAAGTGCACCCCCGGCGCGGTCGAGGCGGCACGGCCGGGGAGCCCGGCCATGAGGGCGACCGCGGCAACGGCAGCGGCCAGCGTCCTTTTGGATCTCATCCCCGCCACTGATTCGGCGGGCGGGTCTCGAATCCTTCAGCGAAAGTAAGGTTCCCCGAACAAACGCGGGGATTGTCCGCTTAGCCCGGCGTCTCCGAGGTCGGGACGATCATCGCGCGCGCGATGCCGTGCATGAACAGGTTGAAGCCGAGAAGCGCCGGCGCGCCGTCGGCGGGGATATCGAGTGGGCGAGGCCGGCGTCGTCACGGAGCTGGACGGCGCCCTTCGGCAGCCCCGAGCCCTTCGCATCCCCCGCGCCCGAGGGCAGCTCGGTCACATTTGCCGGGATGTTGAACACGGCCCAGTGCCAGAAGCCGCTCGCTGTGGGAGCGTCGGGGTCGTACATCGTGACGGTGAAGCTCTTCGTCCCCTCCGGGGCGCCGGACCACGACAGCTGCGGCGAGACGTCCTTGCCGCCGGCTTGCATGACGCCGCTCCGGTGAACCTCGGGCATCGGCTGACCGTCCTTCACGTCGGTGCTCGTGAGTGAGAAACCCGGAAGCTTCGGTAGTGCGTCATACGGGTGGTAGTTGTAGTCCGGCATCGCTCCTCCTCGTCGTCGACTCGTGAAAGAGATATGCCCCCTGAACCGCTTAAGGCAACTCCGCCTAGGATTCCCAGGCGTATCCGTGGGTGCGGCGTGTCGCAGAAAGGGTCACCGTGACGAACGAAGTGGATGCGGGAGCAACCGACGGCATGCACGCAGCGATGCCGTTCACGAAGACGTTGGACGTCCAAGCCATCACGGTTCAGCCGGGCGAGGTGCGCGCGCGCCTCGCCTGGTCGGAAGGCGTTTGCACCAGTGGTGGGATGATGCACGGCGGCGCGATCATGACGCTCGCCGACTCTACCGGTGCCCTCTGCGCGTTCCTGAACCTGCCCGAAGGCGCGAGTGGCACCAGCACGATCGAATCCAAGATCAACTTCTTGCGCGCGGTCCGTTCGGGGTACGCCGAGGCGGTGTCGCGGCCGCTGCACACCGGACGGACCGTCGTCGTGATCGAGACGGACGTCACCGACGCCGACGGCAAGCTGTGCGCGCGCATCACGCAGTCCCAAGCCGTGCTCCGAGCGAGCACGTCATGAGCGCGTTCACGCAGAAGTACGGTCCATGGGCGCTCGTGACCGGCGCCGCGATGGGTATCGGCGCGTCCTACGTCGAGCAGCTTGCCGCGCGCGGCCTAAATGTGGTGTTGGTGGACAAGGAAGCGGAAGGCGTTGCCGCGCAGGCGTCGCGGATCCGAGGAAGGGTTGAAGTCCGCGAGGTCGTCGTTGATCTCGCGGTTCGGGATGAGGTCATGACGGCGCTGGAGCTCGTTGCCGACCTGGAGATCGGGCTGCTCGTCGCGAATGCCGCGCACGCAGCAACGGCGCCGTGGTTGCAGATCCCCCTCGACGACAAGCTTCGGCAGATCCAAGTGAACTGCGTCGCCGTGACGCAGATGGTCGACGTTTTGTCCCGCGCGATGGCGACGCGCGGGCGCGGCGGCATCATCGTGATGTCGTCGATGGCTGCTCGGATCGGAAGCCCGCGCGTGGCAACCTACGCCGCCACGAAGGCGTTCGATCTGATCCTCGCGGAGTCGCTGTGGGCGGAGCTGCGTGCGCAGGGGATCGATGTGCTGGCGGTGTTGCCGGGACAGACGCGCACACCGGGGTTCGAGAGGTCACTCGGCGCGCGCACGAAGCTTCCTCGCGGCGTGAAGGTGATGGAGCCTGGGGACGTCTCGCGCGAAGCGCTGAGTGCGCTCGGCAAGCAGCCCAGCATCGTCGCGGGATCGACGAATCGGGCTGCCAGCCAGTTGCTCACTCGTCTGCTGCCTCGCAAAGCGGCGATCGAGATGATGGCGCGCACGACGCGCGCCATGTATCCGGACTAAGCAGGTCTGGACGCCGAGCTGCCCACCTGATCGCTCGCGTTCGATCGGCGGCGCGCGCCGGCGATGATGTGGTTCGCTACTCTTGCTGCGTCGCGGCGCACGCCGGTGATCGTGTCCGAGGTCATCGAGTAGAGGAAGTTCAGCCCGACGAAGTACAGGCCCGGCTCGCTCGGGACGATACCCCGCTCGTGCATCGGGTCGCCATCTTCGCCGAACACCGGCAGGTCGATCCACGAAAAGCCCGGCTGGTATCCGGTGCACCAGATGACGTTCGCGACGTCGAGCACGCGTCCGTCGTCGAGCAGGGGCCGTCCATCGCGAACGCCGGCTACGCGACCCACTCGTTCGATCCCCGCCGCGGTCAAGTCCTTCGGCTTCACGCGGATCAGCGGTGAGGCCTTCGGAAGCAGCGTCGGGCGGAGCTTGCGCCCGAT
>VAYV01000235.1 GCA_005883175.1 Actinomycetota bacterium | reverse complement strand
ACGTCTTCGTGGCTGGGGCCACCGGCGCGATCGGTGTTCCTACTGTCAAAGCCCTCATCGCGGCGGGCCACGAGGTGACGGGCACGACCCGCGCTGAGTCGAAACGAGCGGCGATCGAGTCCCTCGGCGCGCGCACAGTGGTCATGGACGCACTCGTTCCCGATTCGGTCATGCGCGCCGTCGAGCGCGCTTCGCCGGACGTCATCGTCGAGTTGCTCACGCGGCTCCCCGACGTGCCTATGCGCGCGTCGGACCTTGAGGCGACAAACCTCCTCCGCACCCAGGGAACAGCCAACCTCATTGCGACGAAGGGACGCGCCCATCTGGTCGCCGAGTCGATCGCGTTCTTCTACGGAAGCAGCCCGCAGATCTTCACGGAAAACGATGAAATCCCCGAAAACATGCCCCCGCCGATGGTGCAGCCTGCGGCGACCGCCTTGCGCGCGCACGAAGATATCGTTCGCGCGGCCGGCGGGGTCGTCCTGCGTTTCGGCCTGTTCTACGGGCCCGACACCCGATCGAGTCGGATCATGGCTCGCCGGATGCGCAGGCGGATCGGGCCGGTCATCGCCGGCGGGCGCGGCGTCCTGCCATGGGTTCATGTCGAGGATGCGGCAACTGCGGTGGTCGCTGCGTTGAGGCGAGCCAAGCCGGGGGAGGTCTACAACGTCGTCGACGATGAGGCGCTAACCACCCGGCAGACCCTCGACGCCTTCGCTGAAGCGGTGGGTGCGCCGAGGCCCTGGTCGGTTCCGAAGATGATGGCGCGGTTGACGGCGCCGTATCTGGCGGAGCTCATGACCTGGGAGGTCCGTGTCTCGAACGAGAAGGCGAAGCGCGAGCTCGACTGGTCGCCGATATACGCAACCGTGCGCGAGGGCGCTCGGACGCTTTCGGGGATCTAGCTCTGCTGCGCGCGCATCGCCGCGATCGCTTGCGCGCCCAGCTCGATGCCTTCGCGGATGCGCTTGTCGTTGTCCCTCGAGATGAACCGGTGCACACGCCGCTCGAGCAAGAAACGCATCACGGGGTTGAAGACGTGGTAGCTCTCTTCGAAGTGCAGGCGCGTGCGGCCGCCGCCGATGTCCTCCAGCCGCGTCACGCCGCGCGCGCGCGACCACAACGGCTTCCCGACGGCGTCGTACTGCCACGATTCGTAGGGCTTTACGTTGGTGATCCACTCCCACGACTGCGCGCGCCCGCCGGACAACAGGTACCTCGGCACGCGGAACCACGCCGTTCGCACCAAGCCGTTCCCGATCTCGTCGCCGGGATGCAAGATCTCGATCCTGACGCCCTCGTAGTCGAGGTTCTGTCGCTGCGACGCCCAAAACAGCTCCCATAATTCCTTCGACGTCGCGTCGACCTCGAACGTCAGGTGATGCTCTTGCACGTCTCAGCCCTCTTTGACGAGCAGCCTGCGCGCCGTCCCGCCCAGGAACGCTTCCATCGCTTGATCGGACAGCGGGAGCGCGCGCGCCTCGTCGAGCGCGCGCGGTAGCGGCAAGAACGGATGGTCCGAGCCGAACAGCACCCGGCCGAGGCCGCGCGATGTGTTCATGAACTTCACGAGCGCAGGATCCATGTACTTCGCGAGGTACGCCGTGGTCGACAGGTACAGGTTCGGCCACTTCAGCATGTACTGGATCAGGAGCGCCTCGTAGGGATGGCCCATGTGCGCGCCGATCACGACCAGCTCGGGGAAATCGATCAGCACGTCTTCGAGAAGCACGGGATCCTGGCACGCGGAGCGCACGCGCGGCCCCGGGATCCCGACGTTGATCGCCACCGGGGTCCGGAGCTCCTCGCAGGCCGCATAGATGGGGTAGTAGAGCTTGTCGTTCAACGGGTACTGGGCGACCAGCGGCGACACGCGCACCATGCAGAACCGCTCGTGCTGTGCAAGCGCGCGCACGCGCTCCACGTTCACGCGCGGCGTCGTCGGCGAGTCGACCATCGCAGCGACGAGGAGCCGGCCGGGCTGCTTGTCGGCGAGCACGAGGAAGTCCTCGGTCCCGGCCGACAACCCGGCGGTCATCACGCCGATGTCCACGCCCACCTTGTCCATGACGCCGACCAAGACGTCGAGACCCGACGCGTCCCCAAAGTCACCGCCGAAGAAATCGCCGATGCCCTCGAACCCGGGCTGGCCGACGAACGCCTTGATCGCGTCGGGCGGAAGCAGGTTCACCCAGATGTCGACGACGTCTGACGCGGGAGTCATGCCGGGAGTATCGCGGAACGGCACGCCGCCGGGCAACGTTTCATGCCTCCCACCTGACTCTTCAAGGAACGCAAAGGTTGACCCGATACTTGCTGAAGTACCGACAACAAGGGGACAAAATGACCGCGGAACACGCTGTCGAACCGCTCCTGCCGCATCAGCTTGGGCTGGGCCCGCTGTTCGAAACGATGAACGACGCGGCCGTCGTCGCCGAAGCCGGGCACGGCGTTATCTTGCTGTGGAACCCGGCGGCCTCTCAGATCTTCGGATACACCGTCGACGAGATCCTCGGCGCGCCGCT
>VAYV01000271.1 GCA_005883175.1 Actinomycetota bacterium | reverse complement strand
CGGTGAAGCTTCCCGAGGGTGTCGCGACGCCGCTCGCGAACAAGGGACCCGAAGACATCGATCTGGTGGTCGTGCGCGAGAACTCCGAAGGCCTGTACTCGGGCGCCGGCGGCGCGCAAGGTCGTGGGACCGGGCGAGAGGTCGCGACGCAGGAGTCGATCAACACGCGCGCCGGCGTGGATCGCCTCCTGGAGTATGCGTTCGAGCTTGCCGAACGCAGGCCCCGGAAGAAGCTGACGCTCTGTCACAAGACCAACGTGCTGGTGCACGCGGGCGGATTGTGGTCGCGCGCGTTCGCGGACATGGGAGAGAACTTCCCCGACGTCGAGCGGGAGTACGTGCACGTCGACGCAGCGTGCTTGTACCTCGTGACGCAGCCCGAGCGGTTCGACGTGATCGTCACCGACAACATGTTCGGGGACATACTCACCGATATCGGCGCCGGCATCGCAGGAGGCATGGGTCTGGCCGCGAGCGGCAACCTGAACCCGCCGCGGCGGAGCCCGTCGCTGTTCGAGCCGATCCACGGGTCGGCCCCCGACATCGCAGGTAAGGGCTGGGCGAATCCGGTGGCCTGTATCCTGTCCGTTGCCATGATGCTTGATCACCTGGGTGAGCTTGCGCCCTCTCGTCGAGTAGAGGAGGCGGCCTTGCGCGCGCTGTCGAAGCTACGCGGGACCGCCGGATCCGAGATGGGATTCACCACTGACGAGATCGGCGACCTCGTCGCCGAGGCGATCTAAGGAGCAGCTCAGATGATCGAACCGAGCGAAAAGATCTGGATGGATGGGAACCTCGTCCCGTGGGACGAGGCGAAGATCCACGTGCTGACGCACTCGCTTCACTACGGCTCGGGCGTCTTCGAGGGCATCCGCGCGTATGAGACCAGGAAAGGTCCGGCGGTGTTCCGGCTGACCGATCACATCGCGCGGCTGTACCGCTCGGCGAAGATCTACACGATCGAGATCCCGTACACGCCGGAAGAGCTGATCGAAGCGACGAAAGAGACGGTGCGCGCGTCGGGGCTTCCGGCGTGTTACATCAGGCCGCTGGTGTACTTGGGGTACGGAGAGATGGGCCTCAACCCGTTGCTCTCGCCCGTCAACGTTTCGATAGCGGTCTGGCCGTGGGGTGCTTACCTCGGCGACGAAGGCGTCACGCACGGCGTGCGGATGAAGATCAGCTCGTGGCGCCGTCACGACCCGAATATCATCCCGCCGGCGGCGAAGGGAACAGGCCAGTACATCAACTCGCAGCTGGCGAAGGTGGAGGCGATCAAGGCCGGGTACGACGAAGCGATCCTGCTGAACCCCCAAGGCCTCGTTGCAGAGGCGAGCGGCGAGAACATCTTCATCGTCCGCGAGGGCGAGATCATCACGCCTCCGCTGTCGGCCGGGGCGCTCATCGGGATCACGCGCGACTCCGTGATCAAGATCGCGGGCGACCTCGGCATCGGTGTGCATGAGGCCGAGCTCGTTCGTACCGACCTATACACCGCCGATGAGGTGTTCGTCTGCGGGACGGCGGCCGAGATAACGCCCGTGCGTGAGATCGACGACCGCGTCATCGGAGACCCCGGGCCGCTGACGAAAAAGGTCCAAGAGATCTTCCACGCCGCCGTCCGTGGCGTCTCGTAGGCGGGCGCGCGCACTCATGACTTCCCCCGTCATCCTCTACGACACCACGCTGCGCGACGGAGCGCAGCGCGAGGGTCTGTCGCTGACCGTTGATGACAAGCTGAAGATCGCCGGGTGGCTCGACCAGGTCGGCGTCCACTACATCGAAGGCGGCTGGCCCGGGTCGAACCCGAAGGACATCGAGTTCTTCCGCCGCGTTCCCGAGCTGGGCTTGAAGACGTCGAAGATCGCATGCTTCGGCTCCACGCGCCGCCCGTCCACGACGGCCGACACGGACGCCGTCGTCCGTGAGCTGGTCGCATCCGAAGCGCCGACCGCATGCATCGTCGGAAAGGCGTCCGACCTCCAGGTGACCGGAGCGATCGGAACCACGCTCGACGAGAACCTGCGGATGATCGAAGACACGATTTCGTTCCTGCGCCGCGAGGGCCTTGAGGTCTTGTTCGACGCCGAGCACTTCTTCGACGGATACCGGTCGAACGCCGGGTACGCACTCAAGGTCCTGGAGGTTGCGGCAGCGGCGGGCGCTGGGACGCTCGTGCTCTGCGACACGAACGGTGGCGCGATGCCGCACGAAGTTGCGGCCATCCTCGACGCGGTCGGGTCGGTCGCACCCGCGACGATCGGAGTTCATTTCCACAACGACACCGGATGCGCGGTCGCCAATACGCTCGTCGGCGTCGAGCACGGCGCCGTCCACGTCCAGGGAACGGTCAACGGGATCGGCGAGCGGTGCGGGAACGCCAACATCCTTACGATCGCGGCCAACCTCACGCTGAAGATGGGTCTGCCGGTCTTGTCGGACGAGCAGCTTGCAACCCTGACGCCCGCGCACTTCGCCGTCGCGGAGATCTGCAACATCGCGCCCGACCCACACCAGCCGTACGTGGGCGCCAGCGCGTTCGCGACGAAGGCCGGCCTGCACACCAGCGGCCTCGCCAAGATGGAGGGCGCGTACGAGCACATCGATCCCGGTCGCGTGGGGAACGCCCGCAGGCTGCTCGTCAGCGAATTGTCCGGCCGTTCGACGATCGTGATGAAGGGCAAAGAGATCGGGCTCGACCTCGAGAGCGACGCGGACGCGGCGGCGGCGATCCTCGCGAACGTCAAGCAGCTCGAGCACATCGGCTATCACTTCGAGGCGGCCGACGCGTCGCTGGAGCTTTTGATGCGGCGGCACGCAGGCCTCGAGCGCGAGTTCTTCCGGCTGGAGTCGTTCCGGGTCACGGTTGAAAAGCGCGAGGACGGCGCGGTGGTGTCGGAAGCGACCGTGAAGATCTGGGCGCGCGGCGAACGGTACATCTCGACGGCGGAGGGGAACGGCCCGGTGAACGCGCTCGACCGGGCGCTCCGCACTGCGTTGGTCCGGTTCTATCCTGCGCTGGAATCGATCGAGCTGGCCGACTACAAGGTCCGCATCCTCGAGGAGAACGCCGGCACGGATTCGGTCACGCGCGTGCTGATCGAATCGCAAGACGGGACGCGCGAGTGGTCGACGATCGGCGTTTCGCCGAACATCATCGAAGCATCGTGGCAGGCGCTCGTCGACGCGCTGAACTTCGGGCTGATCCACTCGGAGCACGACGACGGATGAAGATCGCGCGCGTGGCGCGCGGGGGCGCCATCTCGTTCGGTGTGATCGAAGGCGATGAGGTCGCCGAGCTCGACGGGCCGCCGGTGGGCGGGTTGCGCTTCACGGGGAACCGCGCGCCGCTGGCCGACTGCCGGCTGCTCGCACCGGTGCTTCCGTCGAAGGTGATCGCCGTCGGCTTGAACTACCCATCGGTCGCCGAATCGATCGGCCTTCCGATCCCCGAGGAGCCGCTGCTGTCGCTGAAACCGTCCACGTCGGTGATCGGCCCCGAGGATCCGATCCGGAAACCGCGCGACGTTGCGATCCTGGAACATGAAGCCGAGCTGGCCGTCGTGGTCAACGGTCTCGTGCGCAACGCAGACGAGGAAGCGGCGGAGGCCGCGATCCTCGGGTATACGTGCGCGAACGACCTGACGTCGCGCGACCTTCGCGAGCGCGAAGGGCAGTGGACCCGCGCGAAAGGCTACGACGGGTTCTGTCCGCTCGGACCCTGGATCGAGACCGCGCTCGAGCCGCTCGGGTTGCGGCTGCGCGCGCGTGTGAACGGCGCGGTCCGCCAAGACGCGAACACCAAGGAGATGGTCTT
>VAYV01000270.1 GCA_005883175.1 Actinomycetota bacterium | reverse complement strand
GGGCGAGTCGAACTGCAACGACTCCTACGGTCACGGCACGTTCATCGCAGGCATCATCGCGGGCAGCGGGGCCTCCTCCGCGGGCCAGTACGCAGGGATGGCGCCGGGCGTCAACCTCATCTCGATCAAGATCGCGGGCGCGAACGGCACGACGGACGTCAGTAACGTGCTCGCGGCGCTGCAGTGGGTTGTTTCGTTCAAGGACCGCTACAACATCAAGGTCCTCAACCTGTCGCTGGGAACGAACGGGGTTCAGACCTACCGCACCGATCCGTTCGACTACGCGGTCGAGCAGGCCTGGCAGGCGGGCATCACCGTCGTTGTGTCTGCCGGCAACGCCGGTCCGAACCCGGGCACGATCTCGAAGCCCGCCGACGATCCCTTCGTTATCACGGTCGGCGCCGTCGACGACAGCAGCACGCCGGGTCTCGGCGACGATTTCATCCCCGACTTTTCCGCGCGCGGACCGACGGCTTCGGACGGCATCACCAAGCCGGACATCGTTGCCCCCGGTACGCACATCGTCTCTCTCCGGTCGCCGGGAAGCACGATCGACCAGAACTTCCCACACATGGACGCCTACTACCACAAGGGCAGCGGCACCTCGCAGGCCGCGGGCGTCGTGTCCGGTGCGGCGGCCCTGCTGCTGCAGTCGCGCCCGACGTGGAGTCCCGACCGCGTGAAGTTCGCCTTCACGTCGACGGCCCACAACGTCGCGTCGACGAACCCGAACGACGTGGGTTCGGGCGAGATCGACGTCAACGCCGCACGCAACGCACCGACCGGCCTTGCGAACCAAGGCGTCCCAGAGTCGAACGGGACGGGCTCGCTCGATCTGAGCCGGGGCGACGTCCAGTTCCAGACGAACGACCCGCTCGGCACGATCGTCACCGGCTCGCAGACGGCGCAGCTGCTGGTCTTCAGCCAAGCGATCTACGTCCTCGGCCCCTGGAACGAGCTCACGTGGTGGGGCGGCCAGTGGACCGGTGGTCAGTGGTACGGCGGCCAGTGGACGGGCGGCCAGTGGACCGGTGGACAGTGGACCGGTGGACAGTGGACCGGTTCCGGTTGGACGACCGGCGGCCAGTGGTACGGCCAGCCCGAGGGCGGCCAGTGGTACGGCGGTCAGTGGACCGGCGGCCAGTGGTACGGCAGCTACGAGTAGAGAAGCCCCGTTGAAGGAGGCCACCCAACAGAGGAACGCCGAGGCACCCCCCCCGCCTCGGCGACCTCTGGCGGTGGCCGTGATCACCGTCTCGCTGGGCGCGTTGGGCTTGGCCATCGGCGGCGTCAGTCTGGCGTTGCACGGCCACCCCCACATCGCATGGACGACCGCCCCCGCGCTCCTCGCGTTGCTCACGGCCGCTGCGTACCTGACCGTTCGCATCCAGTACCGCGATCAAGGCATGTCGCTCGATCTCACCGAGGCCGTGCTGGCACCGGCGATCTTTGCATTGCCGGCTGCCGTCGTCATCGTCATCGCCGGGCTCGGTATCGCGGCCGCCAACACGATCCGCCGGAACAATCCGCGGAAAGCCCTGTTCAACGTCGCCCAGTATGTGTTCGCGGCCGGCGCAGGCAGCCTCGTGTTCGACGCGGCAAGGCATGGTTCGGCACTCCATCTCCGAAACGCGTTGGCCATCTTGGCGGCCATCGCAACGATCGCAGTGCTCAACGCGCTCACGCTTGCGATCGTCATTTCGTTCGCGGAGGACGAGCCGCTGCCTAGTGTCATGCGGATGCTGGCTCCGTCGTTCTTCCTCGGCTCGGGGGTCAATGCCGCCTTCGGCTTGCTCTTCGTCGCGTCGTATCGATCCAACCCGCTGGTTGTCGCGCTCTTCGCAGTCCCGCTGCTGGTCCTTCGCTGGTCCCACCGAAGCTACGCCAGCAGGCACGGCGCAGCTCGTCGTGCGCGACGGTGATAGCAGGACCGTGTACACGGCAAGTGCAGAGGGCAATGTGATCACGACCGAGCACAGCGACGCCGAGTCGCTTGCTTGGACGCTCGCGATGCGCGCGCGCACCACCCGCATCACGCGCGCGACCGCAGCACCGAACCTCGTCGCGCTGCTCAACGCAGAAGGAAGACGAGACTGCATCGCAGCGCCGCTGTTCGCCGACGGCAGGGTCGTCGGCGTGCTGTGCGGGTACGACTGCTCGGGTCCCGAGGGCTTCGAAGAAGGGGAGCTTGCGGTGCTCGAGACGCTCGCGCGCGAAGCGGCCGGCGCGCTCGCGAAAGGCTCGCTGTTGGACGAGATCCTGGAGGAGCGCCGCAAGCTCGCGGAGATCGTCGAGCACACCTCCGACGGCATCGTCACGATGTCGTCGGACGGCAAGGTCCAGCTGTGGAACAGCGGGATGGAAGAGATCAGCGGATACACGGCCGCGGAGATGGTCGGCGCGCACGGCCTCGATCGGCTGCGCGCGCGCGACGAGGCCGGTCTGGACGTCATGGTCGACCGTTGGGCGAGTGGTGTCGAGATCCCCGCGCAGCTCCAGATCATCGGCAGCGACGGCGCCACGCGCTGGCTCGCGGCCTCCTCGACGCCCGTGAACGACACCGACTCACGCCCGCACCTCCTCATCCTCGTCGTGCGCGATGTCACACGCGCGCACGAGGTCGAGCGTCTGAAGGATGACTTCGTCGCCACCGTCTCGCACGAGCTGCGAACGCCGCTGACGCCGATCAAGGGCTTCGCCGCGACGCTCGTCGAGTCGGGCGACTCACTCAGCGCAGCGGACCGGGCGACGGCCGCGCGCAGCATCTTGAAGCAGGCCGAACATCTCGAGCGGCTGGTGGTCAACCTCCTCGACGCGGCGAAGCTGGAGCGCGGCATCGACGGAGAGGGGCACGACGCGATCATCGACGTGTACTCGATCGCCGAACGCATCTCGAGCGAGTTCCGCTCAGCCCATCACGATCGCGTGATCATCCTCGACGGAGAAACCAACTGCCGCGCGCGCGGTGACGAGCTGTTCGTCGGTCAGATCATGTCGAACCTCGTGTCGAATGCGATCAAGTACGCGCCGGCCGACGAGCCGATCGAGATCCGCGTGACGAACGGGGAAAGCGGCGCCGAGATCGCCGTGACCGATCGCGGGCCCGGCATCCCGCAGAGCGAGGTCGAGCGCATCTTCGACCGCTTCCACCGTCTCGGGAACGTCCTAACGCGAGCAGCCGGCGGTACCGGCCTCGGCCTGTACATCGCACGCCAGCTGGCGGCGGCGGTCGGCGGCACGATCACCGTAGAGAGCGCGCTCGGCGAAGGGTCGACGTTCACGCTGCACCTGCGCCACCCGGCGCGGCTCGTCGCCGTCTCCTAGGGCTTCGTCCCAACCGCGAGCAGCACATCGCGGAAATCAACCAGCACATCGGGGAACGTTGCCGCGTACGTTGCGCGCGCGTGCTCCAAGAACTCGGGCCACTCGTCGGCAAGCATCCGGCGAACGAAACGGCCGCTGGATTCGGTGGTCTTCTCGGTCACGTAATCCTCACGAGAGATCGATAGCTTGTACTTCCGCCGCTCAACGCGCACGGGGTGAAGGCCGGCGTCGCGCAAGGCCTGCTCGAGACGTTCTTTGTTCCCCGCGACCTGCGACCACGGCTCCGCGTCGCGTAGCTCGTCGCGCATCATCTCTTCACCGACGGCGCGCTCGGCCGGCTCGCGCCACGTCTTCTGAAGCTCGTCCTCGCCGGCTTCCCACGTCGCGACGGCGAGCACCCCGCCCGGACGCAGCACTCGGATCACGTCGAACAGCGCGGTGTCGAGCTTCGTGAACATCGGAAGGACGAATGCGGCCGTGGCAACGTGGAACGTGTCGTTGCGGAAGGGAAGGTTGATCGTGTCGGCTGCGGCGACCGCCAAACCGCGCGCGTTCTTCAGCATCGGGACCGACGGATCGACGCCGAACGCCGCGACGTTGTCTGCGGCCTGCAGGACGACTCCCGTTCCCGTTCCCACGTCGAGCAGCCTGCCCCCCGCGGGGATCTCGGCGAACGCGACGAGGTCGCCGGCGATCTCGGTGAGGTGCGGCGCCACGGCGCGCGCGTAATCGGCCGCGACCCCGTCGTATGTGCGCCAGTCGTCTGTGCGCCAGTCGTCGAGGGGCGCAGGCCGGGAAGACGGCCGAGAGTCTGGTCGCGCGGGCGGCGCCGAGACGTTCTCGTCTTTCTTCTTGAACCACTTCATGGCTGCGAGAGCCTACCGGCCTCGCCATGGCGGCGCGCGCGCCCTACGACAGCGGCCGCGAGCCTTGTCCGCCGGGGTCGTACGCGACCAGCTCCAGTCCGTCGCCGGCCACGACGACGTCCCCGGCGATCCACAGCGCGCGCGAAATGTGTGGCGTGACCCGACGCCATGAGCTCTCCGGCCTCGCCGTCGATCACGGTCGCATCGATCTCGCCGGATCCGCCGAGACGCCTCGCGGTCGCAAGTGGGAAGCAGGGCGATCCGAAGTCCACGGTGATCGTCTCGGGATCGAACGGGACGTCGAGCGGCTCGTCGTCCTGGATGCTTCCGCGCGCGCTCATCAGCACGTGGTGTTCGGGGGTCAGGATGCGCACGCGCACCGGGCGCCACGCCGCGTCGACCGACAGGTCCACGTTGGTGGCGCCGCGCGCATCCTGGATCGTCGAGAAGTAGCGCCAGCCCATCGGCCCCGGCGCGCACCGGAACTGTTCGGTGGCGCCGTCCTCGAAGCGCCGGTACAAGCCGCTCGGCAAAGGACCTCCAGACACAGACGAGGGGCCCAGAACGGCCCCCCGTCGCACGTTCGATCCGAAGGCTACATGTAGCCGAGGTTCTGCTGCGTCTTGGTGAACAGGCCGATCTCTTGGGTCAGCGTCTGCTCGTCGCCGCCAGAGGCGATCGTGGCGGTGAAGTTCTTCGCGATGCTCGCGCCTTCGATCAGCAGGGTTCGCGTCGCTTCCTCCGTCTGGATCTTGACGAGCTCCTCGACGGGTCCTTCGATGATCATCACGCCGGCCAGCTGGTCCACATTGCCGGTCAAGGTGAGGTACTCCTTGTGGCCGTGGATGCGGCCTTTCTTCGCAAGCTCGTCGAAGTGAGCGAGCGCCTTGCCGAAGACCTCGAGGCCCTTTGCTTCGCGCCCCGGGACATTGCTACCCCACGTAACGATGAGTGCTCCGTTCATACGCCCTCCTTGAGTCGGGTCGGTCAACGGCGTCGCCGTTCCAGCGCCACCACCTCCCCAGCATCATGCGCATCTTGATGCTCTCCGTGGGTGAGACCGCGCCCGGCGAACGGGTCCATGAGCTTGCCGCCGAACTCGCGCGCGCCTGCCACGACGTGGATCTGATCGCGCCCGAGCAGCCCTCACCCGACGCCGACCTGTCGCGTTTCCGCATCGCGCGCGTCGCTGAGTACCCGCCCTTCGTCCCGGCGAGGGACCGTTTGGCGTGGGCGATCCAGTTCAGCGCAGGGATGCTCGAGCGCGCGACCCGCCTCGCAACGGCGAGCACCTTCGACGTCATCCACGCCCACGGATGGGAGACCGCGTGGGCGGCGGCCGCGACCAAGTCGGTCTTCGAGATCCCGATGGTCTCCACGCTCCGCGACTGCGAGCACGGGCGCGCGGCCGGCGAGCTCGACGAGACCGGCCGCCTCGTCGCGCAGGCGGAGTGGTGGCTCACGTACGAATCGCGCCAGACGATCGTGCCGGACGATGGTGTGCGCGCCCAGATCGAAACCGTGTTCGAGCTGCCATCCGCGAAGCAGGTCGTGATCGGTGATGGGCCCGGCGCGGTCGCGCGCACCCTCGAGACCTACGAGCGCGTCCTTGCCGACGAGGCCGAGATGCGCCGGCGCGGGGAGGACAGGCCACCGCTTCGGGTGATCCTGGGCCGCTCGCCGATCGCGCGCGCCTAACGATCACCTCAGCCGAGACGGGCAGGTGTGGGAACTCCGCGCGACGTAGAGTGAAGGACATGGAGCGCGAACAGGCTCAGTTCGGCCCGAACAGCTGGCTGATCGAGGAGATGTACCAGCAGTACCTCGACAGCCCGGACTCGGTCTCAGAGCCCTGGCGCGATTTCTTCGCGGACTACAGCCCGGACGGCGGCGCACAGGCGCAGCCGAAGACCCCAGCTCCGCAGGAACCAAAGCCCGAGACCAAGAAAGCGCCGGAGCACACGAAGGCTGAGGAGCCGGCGAAAGGGGCGGTCCGAAAGGAGGATCCCGATCGTGACAAGGCCGAGCCGAAAAAGGCCACCGACGAGATCTCGCGAACCACACCGGCCCCCCCGGGCGCGACGCCGCTCCGCGGCGCCGACGCCACCCTTGCCAAGTACATGGAATCGTCCCTCGCCGTTCCCACGGCGACCTCCGTGCGGACGGTTCCCGCCAAGCTGCTCGAGATCAATCGCAACATCTTGAACCGTCACCTCGCGCGCAGCCGCGGGGCGAA
>VAYV01000150.1 GCA_005883175.1 Actinomycetota bacterium | reverse complement strand
TCGGTCCCTCTCGGCACCTCTGCCGGCCGGCCGGCCGATCTGTTTTCTGCCGCGCGTTGGGAACCGTCCAGCGGTGAGCCGCACTCGTCGCAGAACTTGGCCTGCGGCCGAACGACGCTGCCGCACTCGGGGCAGGCGCGCGCGAGGGCGGCTCCGCAGCCGTCGCAGAACTTCGCCTCAGCCCTGTTCTCGGTACCGCAATTCGAGCAGCTCATGGGTTCCCACGCCCTCCCCGCGGCGGACTCGAAGCGTATCGCGCGGCCTTCCCGCAGGTAAGCGTCCTGAAGTAGTCGGTTTTTGACAAACCGACCGGTCGGTATGTAACTTCCAGGACATGGCGACGGCGGCGGCACCGGTCAGGGGACGGGGGGAAGGCACCCGGCGCTGCATCCTCGACGAGGCGGCGCTCGCGTTCGCGCGCACCGGCTACGCCGGGACCTCCTTGAACGACGTCATCGCGGCGACCGGCCTCACCAAAGGCGCGTTCTACTTCCATTTCCCTTCGAAGGAAGCGCTGGCCCTCGAGGTCTTCAGCTCGAAGCAGCAAGAGTGGGCTGCGAAAGCGGTCGAGGCGGCGGGCCGCAAGGAAAGCGCACTCGACAAGCTGATCGAGATGATGCACGCGACCTGCGACCTACACGAGACCGATCCGGCCGCACGCGCGGTCGCGCGTCTTTGTTGGGAGCTCGGTGAAGATCCAGAGTTGGCTCCCCAGATGAAGCCGTTCCTCACGAACTGGTTCGACATCCTCGAAGATCTGCTGCGGGCCGCGCAGAAAGAAGGCGATGTCCGGAAAGATGTGGACGCGCGCGCGGTGGCGGAGGTATGTGTCGCATCCTTCATCGGCATCAGCGACGTCTCACATCTTCTGAGCGGAAACATGGATCTCCGGCAACGTGCGGAGCAGCTTATGGATCTGATCTTGCCGACGATCCGCGTGCAGAACAACCGCCGCGCGCCGGCTCCCATGACGTAGAAGGAAACAGGGGGGAAGACGATGGCGGTCAACGGCAACGGACAACGGTCGGCCTTCTATCGGCTCGGGGTGCTCGCGCATCGCAGGCGCTGGATCATCATCGGGATCTGGATCGCGGCCCTTCTGGCGGCCGGCCCGCTCCTCGGCAAGCTGAGCACGCGGCTGTCGCAAGGCGGCTTCGCGGTTCCCGGCTCGCAATCGGACGCGGTCCAGAAAGCGATCGAGAAGGACTTCCCGCAGCAGTCGACGTTCTCCGACACGCTCGTGCTGCACTCGACGAAGCTGAAGGCAAGCGACCCGGTCTTCAAGGCAACGGTCGCGCGCGCCGTCGCGACGCTGGCGAAGCAACCCGGCGTCGGCTCCGTCCTCAACCCATACATCTCGCCCGAGCGGTTCGTCTCGAGGGACGGGCACACGGCGATCGCCATCGCTGGGCTGACCGACACGCAGAGCCAAGCGCTGCAGCACGCGCCGGCGTTGGACAAGGCGGTTAAGGCCGCCGTCGGCAAGGTCCCGATCAACGTGTACCTCGCGGGCTCGGCGCCGTTCTACAAGCAGTTCCAGGAAACGACGACGAGCGACCTGTCGCGCGCCGAGCGGATCGCGTTCCCGATCACGCTCGTGATCCTCATCGTTGCGTTCGGTTCGATCGTCGCGGCCGGCGTGCCGCTGATCCTGGCGCTGCTCGGGCTCGCGATCTCGCTCGGCATCGTGTCGATCATCGCCGCAACGACGACGGTAAGCATCTTCACCGAGAACATCATGTCGATGATCGGGATCGGCGTCGGCATCGACTACTCGCTGTTCGTTCTCACGCGGTTCCGCACCGAGCTGAAGAAGAGCGGCGACGTTCCCGACGCGCTCGGCAATGCGATGGCGACCAGCGGCAAGGCCGTCCTGGTGTCGGCATTGACCGTGTTCGTGGCGCTGTCCGGGACGCTGCTCGTCAATATCGCCGCGTTCCGGTCGATGGGTCTGGGCGCCATGGTCACTGTCCTGCTGGCCGGCGTGGGCGCGCTCACACTGCTGCCGGCGGTGCTCGGCGCGCTCGGCCCGAGCATCGACAAGTGGTCGGTGCATCGACGGACGACGGATGCGTCGAGCGGCTTGTGGCACCGCTGGGCGACCACGGTGATGCGCCGTCCGTGGATCGCGCTCATCGCGTCCGTTGCCGTGCTGTTAGTGCTGGCGCTGCCGGCGCGCGGTCTGCGCCTCGGCTCGTCGGGGCCCTCGATCCTGCCGGCCAAGTCGGAGGTTCGCGTCGCGACCGAGCTGGTCGGCCATGCGTTCGGCCGGGGCCAGACCGCACCCGTGCGCATCATCATCGACGACCCCCGCGGCGTGCTGGGAACCGGTTTCGCCGATGTCTTCAAGATCTCCCAACAGATCGCGAGGGACAAGGAGGTCACCCGCGTCGACTCGATTGCGACGTTGGACCTGCGCGCGCGAACGCTGAAACAAGCAGGCGCGATCAAGTCGCTTCAGCAGGTCAAACCATTCGTGGCGCAGATCACCAGCGCGGACGGCCGCCGGACCCTTATCTCGATCAACACGAAGCATGAGGCGCAATCCGATCAAGTAGGCGACTTCGTGAAGCGGCTGCGCGCGAGCATCCCCGCGCTTCTCCCGCGGGGCGTTACGGCGAACATCGGCGGCGACCCGGGATTGAACGTCGACCTCAATCATGAGCTCGGCAGCAAGATGCCGCTCATCGTCGGTCTGGTGATGCTGCTCAGCTACATCGTCCTGTTGCTGTTCTTCCGCAGCATCCTGTTGCCGCTGAAAGCGATCCTGATGAACACGGCGTCGGTCCTTGCCACGTACGGCGTGATCACATGGATCTTCCAAGAGGGTCACGGGCAGGGGCTACTGTCGTTCGTGGCGCCCGGCCATATCGAGTCGTTCCTGCCCCTGTTCTTGTTCTGCATCCTGTTCGGACTCTCGATGGACTACGAGGTCTTCCTGCTCGCGCGCGTGCGCGAGGAGTACTTGCGGACCGGCGACAACACCGAGGCGGTCGGCTGGGGACTCGAGCACACGGCCGGCATCATCACCAGTGCAGCCGCGATCATGGTGACCGTCTTCGGCGCGTTCGCGTTCGCAAGCCTCGTGCCGATCAAGACGATGGGCCTCGGCCTTGCCGTCGCGGTGTTCCTCGACGCGACGATCGTGCGCGTCGTGCTTGTCCCGGCTGCGATGCGGCTGATGGGTCACTGGAACTGGTGGCTGCCGAAGTGGCTCGACGACATCCTTCCGAACGTCTCGCTCGAGGGTGGCGCCGAGGAAGTCGAGCGCGAGCAGGTGGCAGCGGCCGTCTGAAGCGTTCCCGCCGAGCGGCGGTCCTTATGACAGCCGCTCGGCGAGGTACTTCACTGCGATCGGGTAGCGGTAGCCGATCGACATGTGCCCGGCGTCGAAGATCTCGAAGAAGCAATCGGTCACACCGATCTTCTCCAGCTCGCGGCGGAACGCTTCGGCGCCGACGTCGAGGAACCACTCGTCCTTCTTTCCCGCGTCGATGTAGATCGCGCGCAACCCGCGCATCGTGTCGGCGTTCTTCGCGACCATGCGCACGGGATCGAGCGCGAGCCACCGTTCCCAGATCTCCGGGATGAGCTCTCCGGTGTTCGTGTCGAACGGCAAGCGAACGGTGCCGTCCGGGTCGGCCGAGTAGCACGCGGCCATGCACCAGCTGTTGAGCAGCTCCCCGTCGTGCGGCTTGCTGAACGCGGGGCGGCTGCGGAAGTCTTTCCAGAAGTTGTCGTACGAGCCGTCGTAGTCGTCGCGCAGCGCGCGCACGGTGATACGGAACTCCGGTTGGTAGCAGTTCTCGAACAGCGCGTCGCCCGCGTGCGTCGCGAGCCCGCCCCACAGATCGGGCCGAAGCATCGGCGTGTTCATGGCGCCGTAGCCGCCGCTCGATTTGCCGGCGATGCCGCGGTGCTCGCGTGCGGCCAGGGTCCGGTAGTTGGCGTCGACCCACGGCACGATCTCGTCGCAGAGGTACGAGTGGTAGTTCCCGGTGCCCGGCGAATCGACGAACTGCGAGCCGCCGATCGACGTCCAGCAGTCCACCAGGACGACGATCGCCGGCGGCGCGTCGCCGCGCGCGAACTGCTCGTCGATCAGCTCGAGGAAGCTCGGACGGAACGCGTCGCGATTGCGCCACATGTCGAGCTGCCCGGTTAGACCCTGGATCTGGTAGATGACCGGGTAACGCCGGTCGCCGTCGTCGTACCCGGGCGGCAGGTACACCCATAAGGGCCGCTCGTACGGATCGCCGAGCGCGTTCCCTTTCAGAACCTCGCTCGTAAATGTGTGCTCGTCGAGCCGGCCCTTCATGTCGATCGACCACGGCAACATAGCGATCCCTTCTACGCCTGCTTGTCGACGCCGAGCAGCCGCTCGCGCGTGACCGCGCGCGCCCCGCGGATAAGCCCGAGGGCGGCGAGACCCCACGCGATCCCACCGACGACCCAGCCGGCGAACTGGCGGCCGAGCAACGCACCGCTCGACTGTCCGTACGCAACCAGGATCAGGGGTAACGTGACCAGCCCCGACGCTTGTTGCGCCGCAGTGGCACTTCGCACGCGCGCGCTGATGCGCAGGACGGCCGACAGCGCCAGCATGATGAACGGCGGAACGACCCACAGCATGAGCAACCACCAGTCGCCCGTGGGGAAGAACCACCCACCCACCTTCGGGCCGACCATGACGTTGACGACGAGCGCGTAGATGCCGAAGCCGATCAGCGTGGCGACGTATCCGGGCAGGATCGATCCGATGAGCTTCCCGATGTAGATCTCGCGCTCGGCGGCGGGGGAGTGCGCGAGGAACTCGCCGGTGCCTTTCTCGCGCTCGCCGACGATCGTGTTGGCGCCGATCGCGGTCGAGATCGTGAGCGGTACGACGACGGCGAGCGGGGCGAAGAGGTAGACGGCCATCGCGTACTGCGCGCGCCCTTCCGGTGACTGTCCGGCTCGATCGACCGCTTCCTTCACCCGCTGCGGAAGCACGTTCAATGTTCGTCCGATCTGCTGCACCAGGCCGATCCGGCCGGCGTGCCCGATCGCGAACAGCAAGATCGTCGGGATCACGATGAAGAAGAGGGCGGCGAGGATCGCCATCGGGACCCAGAAGTCCGGGCTCTGCCGGAGCTGGCGCAGGTCCGTACGCGTGATGACGAGCATCCTGCGCCAGTTCATCGGTCCTGCTCCGTGCTCTTCGGCGTTTGACTGCGTTTGAACACGGCCGGGCGCGTCTTGTTCCGCACCGCGAAGTACAGGTCTTCGAGCGTCGGCACGTGTGGCTCGACGCGCGTCAGGCGCACGCCGCGCGCGCTCATGTACGCGATGAGGTCCGGGATGCGCGCGAGGTCGTCGATCTGGATCGTCGCGTGGCCGTTGCGCTCGTACGCGAGCACGCCTTCGAAGATCTTCGCCTCGTCGAGCGTCTCGCGATCCTCCGCGTCGAGCAGCACGACGAGGTTCGGCCAGAAGCGCTTGCTGAGCTCGGCCGGCGGGCCCGCGATCAACGCGTGCCCTTGATCCATGACGACGACTTGGTCGGCAAGGCCCTCCGCTTCGAGCAGCAGGTGCGTGCACAGCAGCACGGTCTTGCCGCCCGTCGCCATCTCGTCGATCAGCGCCAGCACCGCGCGCGCCGACTCCGGATCGAGGCCGGCCGTCGGCTCATCCAATAGGAGCAGCTGGGGGTCGTGCAGCACCGCGCGCGCGAGCGCGAGCCGTGTCTTCATACCCGTCGAGTACGTGCCGACGCGGAAGTCCAGCGCGTCGCGGATCCCGAACCGCGCCGCCGCTTCGGCGATGCGCGCGTTCTCGCCGAGACCGAACAGCTCGGCCGCGTAGCGGAGGTTGTCCCAGCCGTTCAGCCGGTCGTAGAGCGCCGGTTTCGCAGACACCACGCCGCATCGTTTGCGAACCGCTTCGCCTTCGCGGTACGGGTCGAGGCCGAATACTTTCACGGACCCGCCCGAGACCTTCAAACCGCCGGTGATGACCCGGACCGTTGTGGTCTTGCCCGCGCCGTTCGGTCCGAGCAGGGCGGTGACCGTCCCCGGCGGGACCTCGAGGTCGAAGTCGTCCAAGGCGACCACGTTGGCGAAGGCCCTGCTCACGCCTTTGATCTGGACGACCGGCTCCGCCATGCCTCGACGATATCGGCCGCGCGGCGCGCGCGCTTGACCACGCTGGTCGCCGGGCCGACGGCGCTAGCCTTGGCCCTCGAACCCTCCGGAGGAGGATCAAGGATGGAATACGGCAGGGCGATCGTGGCGGATGACCTCGCTCGCGTCGACCTCGAGAAGTCGCGTCCGGTCATCTACGACCGCGAGATCGAGCTTCGCCTCTTGTACGAAGATCCAGTCTCGGGTGCCGAGCACTACTTGATCAGGTATCCGGCGGGCTTGAAGACCAAGCTCCACCGGCACACGGCGTCGCACACGATCGTGGTCTTAGAAGGGCTGCTCGAGGTGAACGGCCGCGTTATCGGTCCCTGTGCGTACGCTCACTTCCCGGCCGGCGAGCCGATGGTCCACACACCGGCCGGTGGCGAGCCCTGCACGTTCATCGTGATCTTCAACGGCCCGGTAGATATGAGCGTCGTCGAAGGATGAGCTCGGCGCGCGCTTGATACCAGCCTTGGCTGCTGCGAAGTCGGAGACAGGGACGCCGGCGAACAGGACGTCCATCTCCATCTCGTTGCCTCGTTCCGTTACCCCGCGAGCAGGTGCCCAACGTCCGAGCCCGACATGTCGTCGACGGTCTCGAGCGCGCCTTTGCGGATCTCCGAGTTCAAGTAGCTCGCCCACGCGATCAAGGCTTCCTTCGTCGGGAAGTCCTCGCTCAGGCAGCAGAACTCCTCGGAGTCTTCGTCGAAGCGCGCCTTCTCGATCTCCTCGGGCGACTTGCCGGCCACGAACTGGTCGTACAGCGGCGTGCCGCGGAAGACGACGAGTGGGAAGAACGTGGCCTCGGTGAAGCCGTTCTCGCGCAGGATCTGCACGGTGCGCAGGTGTGATTCCTTGGTTTCCCCGGGTAGCCCGGCGATGAACGTCAGGATCGGGTCCATCTCCAAGCGCCGGGCGAGCAACGCGCCGTCCAGCACCGCCTTCGACGTCTGCCGCTTCAACACGACGTTCTCGAGGATCTCGTCGTTGAACGACTCGCTCCCGAACGCGAGGTTGCCGAAGCTCGCAGCCTTCATCTTGATCAGCGTCTCTTCGTCGATCATGTCCGCGCGCGTCTGCACGTTGTACGTCCAGCCGATGTCGGAGATCTTCTCGCACATCTCGTAGAGGCGCGGCTTGCGCAGTGTGAACGTCGCATCGCCGAAGTAGAACTTCGGCTCACCGACCTTGTGGTAGTTGTCCCAGCAGTGCTGAACGACCTTCTGCACGTAGTCGGGTGAGTGGAAGCGCACCTTGCGGTTCCAGATCGTCGGGTCCATGCAGAAGGTGCACTTCTCGGGACAGCCGCGACTCGTGACGTACGACGAGCCGATGAAGTAGTCGCCGTCGGGCTGGAGCGTCTTCAGGAACAGGTGCCTCATACCGACCTTGAAGTCGTCGCCGGCGAAGTACATGTGCGGCAGCCGGTCGAGGTCGTTGATGCGCGGCATGTCCATGTTGTGGGCGGGCTCGCCGCCCGGCAGCTGATAGCTCAGGCCGAGCGTCTGAAGCTTGCCGCTCGAACGCCACGCGCCGCTTTCCAGCTCGGCCATCAGCTGGACGATCGTGTCCTCACCCTCGCCGCGCACGACGATGTCGGCGAATCCATCAAGGATCAGCTCGAACGCGTGCATCGTGGCGTAGTTGCCGCCGACGACGAACAGCGCGTTGGGAGCAGCCTCGCGCATCGCGGTGATCGCGCGCTTCACTCCACGGACCATGTAGTAGTACGACATCGGGACCATGACGACCTC
>VAYV01000269.1 GCA_005883175.1 Actinomycetota bacterium | reverse complement strand
CCGACGTGCATCCACCCCGTCGCGAGCGCGTTGCCGAACGTGGACGGGTCACGTCCCATCTCGGCAAGCGTCGCAAGCCCGCGCGCGAACCGCTCTGGCGTCGAGTTGTAGGCCGACGCGAGCCACCCGTCGCCGAGCGTTGCGACGCGCCGCATGCCGCGCTCCGATCCCCAGCTGCCGATCCAGACCGGCGGTCCGCCCGCGCGCGCAGGCGCCGGATCGAGCGACATCGCCTCCGTCGAGTAGAACGCACCGCGGAACGCCGGCGCACCCGGTTGCCAGAGCGCGCGCATGACGCCGATCGATTCGTCCAGGCGCTTCCATCGCTCGTCGTACGGGACGCCGGCCAGCACATAGTCGTCGTGCGAAGAGCCTGCCGAGACGCCGGCGATCACGCGCCCGCCGGTGAGGTTGTCGAGCATCGCCATCGTCTTCGCGTACGCGGCGGGACCGCGCACGACCGGCAAGCCGACCGTCGTCGCGAGGCTCAGCCCCTCAGCGAAGGGGAGCGCCGCGGACAGCATCGTCGGGCCGTCCAGCCACGAGCCCTTGTAGACGATGTGATCGTTGGCGCTGATCGCCGTGAAGCCTAAGGCGCGCGCAGTAGTGACATAGCGCTCGAGCATGCCGATGGTGAAGGGCTGTGCCGCGTTCCAGCCGATCTGGGGGATGTGCGCGCCGAATTCCACGCGGGGACTCTAGCGCCGCGCCGGCGAACCGCCTTACCGGCTGCGCGTTCAAACGTTGACGAGCGGCGTCGCGTTCGGCGGGCAAGAAGAGAAGATCTCTTGCTCGAACTCTCCCAAGATGACTGCAGGCAGTCGCTTGCCATAACGGTTGACCCCAGGGCCGACGACGTCGATTAGCTGCCTGGCCCCTGGTCCGTGTGACTCGATCGGGTTCTCATCGCCGATGCCGATCGCGTACGTGTATCGCCCTGGACTCGCTGCGAGCTTGTTTCCGATTCCATCTTGTCCGTCGCTCGACGGGTTGGTCGGGAGCCGCCTGTCGATGGAATACGTCGTGAACCGTCCGCTGCTTAGCTTCTCGCCGGGAAGAAGGCACGGGGGACTCTGGTGGAACGTATACAGCCCCCAACCGTAATACGTCCCCTCCGGACCCTTGTAGAACCCCCGCCCGATCTTCGCGCCCTTGCCGATCCAGGATTCCGCACAGCTACCGTGTGCGCGCGCATCCAAGAACGCCTGCAGGGCTCGATTGTCTGTGTCCAAGGCGGGATCCACGCCGAACCATCCGCGGTTGTTCAAGAAGGTTCCCGCATGCGTCGTCGCTACAACCGGGGTCGATGGGCAGTGCGTACCGGTGCCGCGCGCGACCGCAACGATGATCCCAGCAACGACTACCGCGAGAGCGATCGATGCCATCAGCGCGCGCCCGCGAGGAAGCCGAACGTTCATCAGCACGCATTATCGGTCCCCACGGCTGCTCGAAGGCATAGGACGTTGGACCCGAAAAGGGCGCGCGCGTCCCGGACTAGCGCCTTTCGAGCACGACCACGGGGATCTCACGCGGCGAGCGCTTCTCGTACTCAGCGAAGCCCGGCATCAGCTGCTTCTGCTTCGTCCAGATGCGCTCCCGCTCCTCGCCGGTCGCGACGCGCGCGCGTACGGGGATCGTCTCGGTCCCGAACTCGATCTCGACATCGGGATGGGCCTTGATGTTGTAAAACCAGGAGGGGTTCGTCGGCGCGCCGCTCTTCGACGCGAATACCGCCCACGTGTTTTCATCGAGCGGCTGGGACGCAAGCGGATTCACCCGTTCGACGCCGCTTTTCGCTCCGCGGTGATGAAGCAAGACCATCGGGTGACCTTCGAACGGCCCGCCGATTCGACCTTCGTTGGCCCTGAACTCGTTGATGATGGGCTCGTTGTAATTCGGCATGTCTCTGCAAACGCCGGCGCCCCCGCGCCGCATTCCGGCTGGCAGCGGCTCCCATCACTAGATATTTCTGCTTATCGAAAGAAGGCCCTCCGAGCGCCGATACTCTTACCGTGAGGATCGCCGAGGTCACGTCCCCGCGCGCAGAGCGCGCGCGGCGCCACGAGCGCGCGCTCTGGTGGGTCCGCTGGTTCGGCATCACGCTGGGTACTTACCAGGTGACGAACGCCACCCCCGTCGCAGGCATCCACACGCCGCGGTCGTCCGAGTGGATCGCCCTCGCCGCTGTCGGGCTGCTCGTCATCAACAACCTCATCGTCGGCGGGGTGCTGTGGCGTAAGCCATCCGACCGCGGCATCCTCCGGCTCGGCGCGCTCGTGTTCGCGATCGATATCGCCGCGCTCTGGACGATCACGTGGGCGTACAACTTCAACCGGTTCGATCAGACGTGGGTCGTGCTGCTCGTCCTGTGCCTCGAAG
>VAYV01000268.1 GCA_005883175.1 Actinomycetota bacterium | reverse complement strand
GAGCAGGGGGTGCGGCCGGGGGAAGGTGCTCGGCCTCTTTCGCCGGCGGATCGGCCGGCTTCGCGTCCGGGTCGTAAGGCTTCCAGACGCCGTCGGGGCCGACGATCCACGTGTCGACGGATGGATTGTTCTCAGACGCGTGAAGCAGGGCGGGTGCAGCCGTCTGCGGTTCCCACGTCTCGCCGAGGTAGCTCCACCGCATCCACGTGCCGTCGGGGTTGCGCCGCCACCGCGCACCCGCGACGGGGAGGTCCGACATCGTGACGCCGGCGCTGGAGGTCTGCTCGAACTCGGCCATGCGAGCCTTGCGACGACCCTCCATCCACTGACGAAGAAACATGCTGGTAAGGCCCATAGCGGCTCAATGATAGCCCGGGCCCCGGCAAGTTCAATGGTGCATGAACCCGGTTTTCGGGTGGCTCAGTTAGAGTGAAAGCCATGGGTTACCAGACGATTCTCGTCGAGCGGCATGGCCCGGTGGAGCTCGTCACGATGAACCGGCCGGAGGTTCGCAACGCGCAGAACACGGCGCTGATCACCGAGCTGGATGAGGCGATGCGCGCGGCCGACGACGATCCTGCGGTCAACGTGATCGTGTTGGCCGGGGCAGGCAAGGACTTCTCCGCGGGACACGACCTGAAGGCGTACGTCGGCGAAGCCCCGAGTGACGAGTGGCACGAGAAGCGTAAGACGCCCGAAGGGAAATTCGAGCACGAGCGCAAGATGTACTTCGAGAAGTGCCTTGTGATCCGAGACCTAACCAAGCCGACGATCGCCATGGTGCAAGGGCACTGCGTCGCGGCGGGGCTGATGCTCGCGGCAATGTGCGACCTGATCGTCGCGTCGGACGACGCGGTGTTCCAGAACCCCGTGCTGCGCATGACGGGCGCCGGCGTCGAGGTGCTTGCCGAGCCCTTCGGCATCGGCTTCCGCAAGGCGAAAGAGTTCCTTTGGACCGGCGATGAGATCGACGCGCAGGAGGCGTGGCGCCTCGGGTTGGTGAACCGGGTGGTTCCCACAGGGAAGCTCGAAGAAGAGACCATGGCGCTGGCGGAACGCATCGCCAAGATCCCCCCGAGCACCGCGCAGAACGTGAAGCGCTCCATCAATCACGCCCAGGATCTGGGAGGCTTCCGGAGCGCGCTCGAGTATCACTTCATGGTCCACCAGTTCCAGCACAACACGAAGACGGCGCTGGACGCGCTGGCTGCCCGCCAGGCGAAATCGTCGATGAAAGAGGTCTTCAAGGACCGCGACGAGCAGTTCAAGAAGTGATCGATACCGAGCGGCTTGTCCTCCGGCGCTTCACGATGGACGACGTGGACGAGCTGGCCGCGATCTTCGCCAAACCAGAGGTGTTTTGGTTCAACTCTCGTCGCGGCCTGACCCGCGAAGAGACCGAAACGATGATCAAGGAACGGTTCATCGGTCTGTGGGAAGAGCAAGGATTCGGGCACTTCGCCGTCATCCGAAAGTCGGACGAGCGGCTGCTCGGATACACGGGTCTGGCGATCCCGCGCTTCCTACCCGAAGTGCTGCCGGCCGTTGAGGTCGGATACCGCTTCGATCCCGACGCGTGGGGCCAGGGGTACGCAACCGAGGCCTCGGCGGCATCGTTCGACTACGGATTCGAAACGATCGGGCTGGAACGCATCATCGCGATCCATCACATCGAAAACATGCGATCCGGGCGTGTGATGGAACGCTTAGGGATGCGTGTCGAACGCGACACGGTTGATCCCGCGGACGGTGCTGCGCTTCGCGTGTTCGAGATCTTCCGCGACGAGTGGCGCGCGCGAGGACGGAAGTCCTAACCGAGTCGTAGTTACTTCGAGCGGCACTGTTTGCCGCAAATTCCTATTCCAATCGCGCGCATGTCCGAGTGCGCGCGCAAGTCCCCTATAGACAGTTACTTCGGTCCTAAGAGAGTTGGCACCGCCGCATCATGTTCGGTGCGTGACCGCTCCCTACCCTGTGCACACATCGTTACAAGACTCGCCTGGGAGTTTTTACGACTCGGCAGTGACGGCCGAGCGGCAACAGGGGGTGATGGAGCTCTAGGGGGGAGTCGCGCGGGCGACTCCAGATCAACGCCCGCGAATTAGCGGATTTGCAGATGTTTGTTCCGTCGTGCGCGCTGCATGGGGTGGCGCAACCGCTCGGGAAAGACCCGCGCGGAAGGTAGTGAAAGAGAAAGGGAAGAGGAAATGAAGAAATTGTTCAGCACCAAGAAGCGCATCGCCATGGCGGCGGGCCTTCTCGTCGTTGCGATCGGGGCTTCGGCTGCGTTCGCGTACTGGACGGCGAGCGGCACGGGCAGCGGCAACGCGACCGCCGGCTCCGACAGCGGCGTGA
>VAYV01000267.1 GCA_005883175.1 Actinomycetota bacterium | reverse complement strand
TTACCCACGCTCCTCGATGGGCTGCCATTTACGGCCGCGCGGGCCGATGTACTCGCTTTCGGGGCGGATGATGCGATTGTCTGCGTACTGTTCGCGGACGTGCGCGGTCCAGCCGGCCACGCGTGATGCTGCGAACACTGGGGTGAACAGGTCGACCGGGATCCCGAGGCAGTAGTACACGCTCGCCGCGTAGAAGTCGACGTTCGGGTAGAGGCCCTTCTCGGCCATCACGACCTCTTCGATCTTCTTTGATATCTCGTACCAGCGCGTGTCGCCCATCTGCTCCCCGAGCTGCTGCGACAGCCGCCGGAGATGCGTCGCACGCGGGTCTTCCGTTTTGTAGACGCGGTGCCCGAAGCCCATGATCTTCTCGCGCTGCGCGAGCTTCTGTTTGATGTACTCCTCTGCGCGCGATACGTCTTTTATCTCGAGCAGCATCTTCATGACTGCTTCGTTCGCGCCGCCGTGCAGTGGGCCCTTGAGGGAGGCGATCGCCGCCGTGGTCGCTGAGTGGATGTCGGCCAGCGTGGAGGCGACGACGCGCGCGGTGAACGTCGATGCGTTCATCGTGTGGTCGGCGTGCAGCACGAGGCACATGTCCAGGGTGCGCGCGTCCTCGTCGTTCGGCTCGATGCCCTTCAGCATGTAGAGGAAGTTCGCCGCGTGGGAGAGCTTCGGATTCGGCCGGACCGGCTCGAGCTCGTTCCGGAGCCGGTCGTACGCGGCCACCACGGTCGTGAAGCGGGCGATGAGGCGCATCGCCTTCCGATAGTTGGCGCGCTCGGACTGGTCCCACCCGTCGGGGTCGTAGGCACTCATCGCGCTGACCGTGGTGCGGAGCATCGACATCGGCGACGTCTGGCTCGCCATCGTCGGCATCAGGTCTTCGATGAACGGGGAGATCTCGCGCTCTGCGATCAGCTGCTCGTTCAGGTTGTCCAGCTCCGTCTCCGTCGGCAGGCGGAGGTCGTGGAGGAGGTGGATGATCTCTTCGAAGGTCGCGTGTGGGGCCAGGTCGTGGATGTCGTACCCGACGTAGAAGAGGCGTCCCATCTTGCCGTCGATGTCGGATATCGACGTCTGTGCGGCGATGACGTCCTCGAGTCCTTTGCCAGTCATGAGGCTCCCTCCGTGGACCTCTGGGGCGGCTCGTGACCGTCCGGAATCATCTTACCCAGCACCGTTGAGGGCCCGCCGGGCCGATCCGGCTCGCGCGCGATTCGAGCTGCGTGCGAAGATGCTGCCTCATACGGAAGGAGCAGCAGCGATGGCGTATCGAGTCACTTTCATCCCCGGTGACGGCGTCGGTCCGGAGTTGTCAGAGGCGACCAGACGGGTGCTCGAAGGAACGGGTGTCGAGTTCGAATGGGACGTCCAGGAGGCTGGCGCCGACGTCATGGACAAGTACGGCACGCCCCTTCCGGAGCCGGTTCTGGAGTCGATCAGGAAGAACAAGGTTGCGATCAAGGGCCCAATCACGACCCCCATCGGGACCGGTTTTCGAAGCGTTAACGTTGCGTTGCGCGCGGAGCTCGATCTGTACGCTTGCCTGCGGCCGTGCAAGTACTACCCCGGCATCCCGGGCGCCTTCCGGGGAACCGACGTAACCATCGTCCGCGAGAACACCGAAGACCTCTATGCCGGCATCGAGTACGAGGAAGGCACGCCTGACGCGAAGAAGGTCATCGACTTCCTCAACGGCATGCAGAAGAAGCAGATTCGGCCCGACAGCGGGATCTCGATCAAGCCGATCTCGATCACCGGGACCGAGCGCATCGTTCGTTTCGCGTTCGAGCACGCCCGCGAGTACAAGCGCAAGAAGGTCACGGCAGTCACGAAGTCCAACATCATGAAGTTCTCGGACGGGCTGTTCTTGCATACCGCCGAGCGGGTCGCCAAGGACTACCCGGATATCGAGTTCGAAGACCGCTTAGTGGACAACCTGTGCATGCAGCTGGTGAAGCGGCCGTCCGAGTACGACGTGCTGGTTCTGCCCAACCTGTACGGCGACATCGTGAGCGACCTGTGCGCGGGGCTGATCGGCGGGCTCGGCGTCGCACCGGGTGCGAACATCGGCAAGGACGTCGCCGTCTTCGAAGCGACGCACGGGAGCGCGCCGAAGTACAAGGGCCAGAACAAGGTCAACCCGATGGCGATGATGTTCTCGGGGGTGTTGATGCTTCGGTATCTGAACGAAGGGCAGGCCGCCGACCGTCTCGAGAACGCGCTCGCGGAAGTGATCAAGGAAGGGAAAAGCGTTACCTACGACTTGAAGGAGCGGCGTGACGATCCGACGGCCGTCGGTACGTCGCAGGTCGCCGACGCAGTGATCGAGAAGATGGAGCACGCGTCATGAAGGTAACGGTCGTCGGAGCAGGCAAGTACGGATCG
>VAYV01000266.1 GCA_005883175.1 Actinomycetota bacterium | reverse complement strand
GGTGAAGAACGGCAGTTGCATCAACACGTCGCGGCGCCCCGCGTACTCACCCGACAACGGCTGGATGAACCCACCGAGCTCCGGGAAGAGCGCGTTCAAGAGCGGGCGCGCGAGGAGCTCGGTGACGCGACCGCCGCCCTTGGGCAGCACGACGCCGCCGTACGCGATCGGCCGCCGATAGAACGCTTTGACGAACATCGTCGCAGGGTCGGCGAGCAACGGCGCGACCAGGTTCGAAACGAAGTGCGGCTCGAAGTTCTCGATGTCGGCGTCGATCCAGCAGATGAGGTCACCGCTCAATATCGACAGGCTTCGCCACAGCGACTCGCCTTTGCCTTTCACGACGGGGATGTCCGGCAGGATCGCGCGCGCGTCCACCACGGTCGCTCCGGCCTCGCGCGCGATGGCCGCAGTGTCGTCTGTCGAGCCGCCGTCGAGGACGAGCGACGCTGATCGAAACGCCCTGCGCGCGCTTCTGCTCGAACAGGTTGTCCGACAGGTCATCTGCGTGGAACGTGTGCTTCGCGTACCAGCGATGCGCGCGACGGGTCAGCCAGGGAACATCGTATGCAGCTCGGTCGGTCACGCTCTCCCTCCAGTTGAATGGGCGTGAGGATACGCGGTCGCGGGGCGATCCGGCCACGCAGGTACCACCACTTCGGGCTATTGAGCACGGCGTTCGGCCACTCCTAGCATTGGGCCCACGCGACCGAACGGGGCGCGCGGGGCTTCGGGGGCCTGCGCGCCCTGTTTCAATCTCAGCGGGGCTGCGCGCGCAGCCGTACCCTGTTCTTCATGGACACGATCGCGTGGTCGCAGCTCGAGCGCCTCGTCGCGCGCGTAACGGGCGACGACCCCGCCGCGTTCCTGGACGCGACGACGACGCAGGATCTGACCGGCCTCACCGCAGGCAGGAGCGTCCTTACATGCATGCTCGACGAGAAGGGCCACGTCCAGGCGGAGCTGCGCGCGACGATGCTCGACGACGGAGCGGTGTTGATCGATGCCGAGCAAGCCGCGCGCGACGCGATCACTGGATGGCTCGCGAAGATCGCGCCTCTGTCCGGTTGCGAGGTAACCGACGAGAGCGATCTCTGGACCGTGACGGCACTGTTCGGCGTTCACGATGCGCCGGCGGGTGCGGTGGCGTTGGCGTCCGACTGGGGTCCGAGCGATCTCGATGTTCTGCATGAGGTCGCGACGGCGTTCGAAGGCGCCGAGATGAGCGCGGGCGAATACGAGACTGCACGCATCGCTGCCGGACGCCCTCTCTTCGGCGTCGACTTCGACGAGAACACTCACATCGCGGAGACGCCGCTTATCGCGCGCGCCGTGTCCTTCACGAAAGGCTGCTACCCGGGTCAAGAGAGCGTCGCGCGCGTGCAGAACCTCGGGCGCGTTCGGAAACGTTTGGTCGGCCTGGACGTCGACGGTGGACCACCGGAAGCCGGCGCCTCGATGACGGTCGAAGGACGAGAAGTCGGCCGCGTGACCAGCGCGGCGAAGTGGGATGGGCGAGTGGTCGCCATCGGATCGTTGCGCAGCGAGGTACACGATGGTGCAACCGTTGAGGCCGGCTCGACGCCTGCCACCGTGCGCGCGCTTTAGCGGAACCGCGCGCTGCGCTGCCGGTATCCTTGTCTCCGGCTCCCGTCGTCCAGAGGTCTAGGATTCCTCTCTTTCAAGGAGGCGACACGGGTTCGAATCCCGTCGGGAGCACTGCCGCACGCATGACCATCAGATGAGTTGATGGCCGTTGAGGTCGCAGTTCCGCGGATGATCGCATCGGCGATTGGTCGGTGGCGTCCGCCGCCCGTAAACTCCAACCTCGCTCACACGTGATCGTTCTTCTGAGATACTCGAGCATGCCGTTCTGCGATCGCCGGCGGTCCCGCCGCTCGGGAGGTCAACTCGCCAACATGGATCGGGACTGAAATGGGTAACAGGGAGAGAGCTGTTCTGGCCGAAACACGAACGCGAAAGGTCGCTGATGGTTGAACGTCTTCACACCCATGGATTAGAGGAACTCTCGTCTGCAGTCCGTTACCGCGAGTACCTACTTGAGCTTATCTCGCCGCACTGTGGACGTCGCATCCTCGAAGTGGGCGCAGGGCTTGGCGACTTCGCAGTGCAGATCGATGGAGGAAGAACCGTTATCGCAACCGATACGGATACAGAATGCGTCGAGACTTTGCGGCAACGCTTCGATGGGTCACCCAATGTCGACGTCCAGTACCTCGACATACTCAATCCCGGTGAGGTCGGGGTCGCCGTCGATAGCGTCGTTGCGATCAACGTGCTCGAACACATCGAGGATGACGTAACCGCTCTGAAGAACATGGGTCAGCTTCTGTCGCCACAGGGTCGCGTCGTGCTGTTCGTTCCTGCCTACCCAGCCCTGTACGGACCCTTCGACAAGGCGGTCGGTCATGTCCGTCGATACACACCACGGACCCTTCGCGAGTCCGTGGAGAAGGCAGGGTTGGCGGTGCAGGAATTGCGCCCGGTCAACTTCATCGGGGGGATTGGGTGGTGGTTCGCGGTGCGACTTGCAAAGGGCACGCGGCCACGGCCCTCCTTGATCAAGATCTACGACCGCGTCCTCGTACCTATCGTGCGATTCATCGAGCGTCGTTTCCGTCCTCCGTTCGGGCAATCGTTGCTGTGCGTCGCCGGCTTCCCTCCGACGGCATCGACAGGAGCACTCGAGCGATAGGACCTTGCATCCTTCGAGCTCCCGCCCGTCACCCAGACTGACCACAGGTGCCCCATAACCGGCGCAAGTCTGCAGAGAGAAGACGCGCGCGCCTCGAGGCGGAGCGCAAGCAGCGCGCGCGCAAGAACCGGCGAGCGGCTGCCACCGTCGGGGTCGCAGTCCTCGCGCTCGTCATCGTCCTCGTCGTCGTC
>VAYV01000149.1 GCA_005883175.1 Actinomycetota bacterium | reverse complement strand
TTGCTGATGTCCGATGCCGATCTGAAGCTCGACATCGGCCGTGAGATCACACGAGGCCTCGGCGCCGGCTCCAACCCCGAGACTGGCCGCACGGCCGTCGGCGAGGCGCGCGAGACGATCGAGGAAGTTCTGAAAGGTGCCGACATGGTCTTCGTCACCGCCGGAGAAGGCGGCGGCACCGGGACCGGCGGCGCGCCCGTCGTGGCAGAGATCGCGAAGTCGCTCGGCGCACTGACGATCGGCGTCGTCACCCGTCCGTTCTCCTTCGAGCGCAAGGTGCGTGCGGAGCAGGCCGAGCGCGGCATCCAAGAGCTGAAGAACAAGGTCGACACGCTGATCATCATCCCGAACGACCGGCTGCTCGACGTCGCCGACGAGAATACGACGATCCTCGACGCGTTCAAGATGGCGGACATGGTGCTGCTGCAGGGTGTTCAAGGCATCACCGACCTGATCACCACGCCGGGTCTCATCAACCTCGACTTCGCCGACGTGAAGGCGATCCTCACCGACGCCGGCTCGGCGTTGATGGGTGTCGGTCACGCGCGCGGCGACGACCGTGCCGTGGAAGCGGCGCGCGCGGCCGTGTCGAGCCCGTTGCTCGAGACGTCGATCGACGGCGCACGCGGCATCCTGCTCAACATCACCGGCGGCAGCGACCTCACGCTGTACGAAGTGAACGAAGCCGCGCGCATCATCAGCGACCACGCGCACCCGGAAGCGAACGTGATCTTCGGAGCAGCGATCGACGATTCGCTCGGCGACGAAGTCCGGGTGACGGTGATCGCGGCCGGGTTCGAGCGGTGGTCGAGCCGCGACGTTTCGGGTGCGCTCGCGCTCGAAGAGGAGGAAGAGTTGGATCTCGGGACGGAAGCGCCTCGCCGGACCGTCGTGTTCGACGCCGACGAGGAGCTCGAAGACATCCCGTCGTTCCTCCGGCGGTAAAGAGGTGTTCGCCTGGCGCGCCTTCCCCGCGCGAGGCGACGCCTCGCCCGGTGCGTATCTCGCGGTGCCCGCGCTCGAGAGCGCGGGCATCCGCATTGCCTTCACCACGCGGCACGGAGGGTTCAGCGGCGACCCGTTCTCGTCGCTGAACCTGTCCTTCTTCTCCGGCGACGACGCGGACGTCGTGATCGCGAACCGCGCGCGAGCGATCGGCGTGATCGGCGGCGATCCCGCGTCGTGGACGAGCGGCCGGCAGGTCCACGGCGCGGAGACGGCGCGCGACGATGGTGAACGGAAGGGAGCCGGCGCCGATTCTCCCGAAACGACGCTGCCGGGGATCGATGCGCTGTGGACCGACGAGCCGGGCGTCGTTCTCGCGGTTCTGATCGCCGATTGCGTTCCCGTTCTCCTCGTCGATCCGGCCGCCCGCCGCATCGCAACGGTGCACGCGGGCTGGCGGGGCATGACGAGCGGCGTGATCGAAGCGACCGTGCGCGCCATGGGCGGCGCACCCGATGCGCTGATGGCGTTCATCGGCCCGTCGATCGGACCGTGCTGCTACGAGGTCGGCGACGACGTTGCCGAACCTGCGCGCGCGGCGCTCGGCCCGGACGTGGAGCGCCGCAACGGATCGGTGCGCGTCGATCTGTGGGGAGGCGCGCGCATCGCGCTCCGGCGCGCCGGCGTCACCTCGATCCATCTGTCCGCGCTGTGCACGCGGTGTGAGCCGCACCGGTTCTTCAGCCATCGCGCCGGGCACGCCGCGCGTCAAGGGCTGCTCGCGACGATCGACGCGGCATGATCGCCGAGAACCTGACCGCCGTGCGCGCGCGCATCGACGCGGCGGCGCAACGCGTGGGGCGCGATCCACGCGAGATCACGCTGGTCGGCGTGACGAAGGACGTCGGCGTCGAGGCGGCGAGAGAAGCGGTGACCCTCGGCCTCGCGGATCTCGGCGAGAACCGGGTCCAGGAGCTGAAGAAGAAGCAGGCAGCGCTGTCGGACCTCGACGTTCGCTGGCACATGATCGGGACGCTGCAAAGGAACAAGGTCTCGCAGGTCGTCGGGCGCGTCGTGCTCATCCACAGCGTGGACTCAGTGCCGCTGGGCGAGGAGGTCGGCCGACGGACCCAAGCGAAAGCGGCTACCCAGGACGTGCTGCTGGAGGTGAACGCCGGGGACGAGGCGACGAAGCACGGAGTTCCGCCGGCCGGCGTGCTCGACACGGCGAAAGAGCTGCTCGACGCAGACGGCCTGCGACTCTGCGGTCTCATGACGATCGCACCACAAGGCGATCCCTCGGCGGCACGACGGGCGTTCCGGGCGCTACGAGAGCTGAGAGACGCGATACGAGAGCGCGCGCCCGAGGTCACGGAGCTGTCGATGGGCATGACCGAGGATTTCGAGGTCGCGATCGAAGAAGGAGCCACGATCGTGCGGATCGGGACGGCGATATTCGGCGGGCGCGCGCCGCAACCCGGCGCAAAAGCATCGAGGTCGGGAAAGTGATCGTCCCCGTTCACGACGTTCGGGGCCGGAGTGTCTTAGGCTTGGGGCAACCGCGCGGGCGGGAGGGGTAGACGATGCGTGAGATGTGGAAGAAGACGCTGGTGGGTCTCGGACTCATGGACGAGGAAGAGGAGTTCGACGAGAGCCTCGTCGACGAAGACACACCGCGTCGCGACGAGGCACAGATGGTCCGAACCGTCCGTCGTGAAGAGCGTTCACACAACGAAGACCGGCACCCGGCCGGCCGCGGTGGAGTCGTCCGCTCGATCCCGACCGCGGCGCCGCGGCAGATCCGCGTCGTGGAACCACGGATCTTCGACGACGCACAGGAATTCGCCGACCAGTTCAAGGGCGGCGTTCCGGTCATCATCAACCTGCGCATGACCGAGCAGAAGCACGCGCCGAAGATCCTCCAGTTCGCCAGCGGCCTCGTCTACGGCTTGAACGGCCGGATGCAGAAGGTCGGCGAGCAGGTCTTCCTGCTGACCCCGTTCAACATGGAGGTTTCTGCCGACGAGAAGCGCCGACTGGTGGAGCACGGCCTGTTCGGCGAGTTCTAGGGAGCGGCCATCCTCGAGGCGTTCACAGGGTGTGGTGTCCTCTACTTCATCCTTTCGATCTTCTTCTCCTTCCTGATCGCCGCGGTCATCCTGTCTTGGGTCGTGGCGCTGACTCGGCCTCCCGAGTGGCTCTATCCGATCATCCGGGCGGTCAACGCTGTCACCGAGCCGGTCCTGCGTCCGTTCCGGCGGCTGATACCCCCCATCAGGATCGGCGCCGGTGCGCTCGACGTGTCGATATTGTTAGTCTTCCTGATCGTCGCGCTCCTTCGTGGGGCGGTCGCACGCTGTTGAGGGCTTGATGCCGATGCCGCTGAACCCCCAAGACATCGTCCGCAAGGAGTTCCGCGAAGCGCGCCGCGGCTACAACCAGGCGGACGTGGACCTCTTCCTCGACGAGGTCGTGGAGGAGTTCACGAAGCTCGCCGAGGACAACCAGAAGATGAAGGTGCGCATCGCGGCCCTTCAGCAGGAGGTGGCGCGGTTGCGCGAGGGGCGCGGTCCAGCCGCTCCCGGGCCGGTTGCCACCGGGACGGAGGATCCCCAGCGCGTCGAGAACGAAGTGCGCGCGCGCGTCCGGCGATTCCTGGAAGAGCAGATCTAGCAGGTTGAGGCGACGACGCCGTCGGCCACCGTCCATAAGATCGAGCGCGACGCGCCGCAAGCTCCCACGCCCGAGGCCCCGGTCGCCGAGCAGCGCGAGCCCTTCTGGGCCGGGGAATAGCCGAGTAAATGGCCCGATTTCCCGGGTTTATGGCGAGGGCATGGGTCAGCGGGTAGTATCCCGCGCCGTCGGTCGCGCGTTACAGAAGGTCGAAGGTCGGTCGTGTTTTCAGGAGGAGTGCTTCCCCAGTGATCGCTACTAGCGTCCTTTTCCTTGCCGCTGCAATCGCAACGTTCCTGGTCGGTGTCTTCTCGACCGGTTTGCAGATGATCGGCGCGTCCATCGGCTGCAGCGTGGCAGCCGCATTGCTCCTCCTCGTCGGTGTGATGCGCGACTCGCGCAAGCGCCCCGCGATCGCGTCCGGCGGCCTGTCGGTCTCCGCTCCGGACCTCGAAACGTACGTCGCACCGGCGCTCCCGGACGACATACGCGAGATGGAGCCGGTGCCTGCGGTCGAGTCTGAAGCCGCCGCCGCCGAGCCGCTCGACCTCGACGAAGCGCGCGAAGACTTCTTCGGAGCTCCCGACACCGAGTCCTACGACATCGTTCCCGAGCCGGCGCCCGTCCGGCGCACGGCGACGCGCAAGCCTGCCGCGCGCAAGCCGGCGGCGAAGAAAGCTGCGCCGAAGAAAGCGCCTGCCAAGAGCCCGGCCAAAAGCGCGGTGGCGAAGAAAGCGGCTCCGAAGAAGGAAACCGCGCGCAAGCCGGCGGCGAAGGGCACAGCCAAGAGCGCGGCGGCCAAGAAAGCTGCTCCGAAGAAGGCCGCGCCGCGCAAGCCCAGCGCGCGGTAACGCTCAGACGGCGAACCGGAACTCGACGACGTCGCCTTCGCGCATCACGTAACTCTTGCCTTCCTGCCGCACGAGTCCTTTCGCGCGCGCAGCGTTCCACGATCCCGCGTCGATCAGCGCCTCGTACGCGACGACCTCCGCGCGGATGAAGCCGCGCTGGAAGTCGGAATGGATCACGCCGGCGGCCTCCGGCGCGGTCGCGCCGCGACGGACTTCCCACGCGCGCGACTCGGTATCGCCGGCCGTTAAGAACGTCAGCAAGTCGAGCGTCTCGTAGACGCCACGGATCACGCGCGCAAGCCCGCGCTCCTCTAGGCCGAACGACGCGAGCAGCTCGGCCGCCTCCACCGGGTCCATGCCGGCCACTTCCGTCTCGAGCGCGCCGGCCACCGGCACCATGCCCTCGGGCAGCGGTTTCCCGGCCGCGTCTTCGTCGACGTTCGCGACGACGACCACCGGCTTCAGCGTCAGCAGGGCCATCCCTTGGAATGCGGCGAGCTCGACGTCGTCCCAGGTTTCATCCCGTAAGGGCTTCCCGGATTCGAGCACGCCGCGCGCGCGCTCCAGCGACTCCACTGCTCGTTTCTCCTCCGACGTCCGAGCTGCCTTCGCGTCCCGCTGCACCTTCGCGCCGACCGAGTCGAGGTCCGCGTAGATGAGCTCGAGCGTCAGGTCGCCGAGGTCGGACGCTGGGTCGGCGCCGCTGAACGCGCGCGCGACGAGCAGCAACGCGTCGGACGCGCGCAGGTGCCCCAGCAGCTCGGCGGACAGCGAACCGGCTCCCCGCGAGCCCTTGCGCACCATGCCCGACGTTTCGACGAAGCGGAGCGTGGCGTACACGGACTTCTTCGAGTCGTGCAGCTTCGTCAGGACGTCGACGCGCTCGTCGGGAACGGGGACAACAGCCTGGTTGCTCTTGCCCGGCGCGGCGCCTTCGAGCGACGTAAGCGCGGTGAAGATCGTGCTGGCACCGGCGCCGGGAAGCCCGGCGACGCCGACGTTCTTCATGTGCGTTCGATCGCGAGGTTCTCGCCGCGCGTGGCAGACACGGCCAGCGTCTCGGCCTTGATCCGCTCGCCGTGCGCGTCGAACGTCTCGGCGTGCGCGTCCGGGTACAAGATCCGGATGCGGTCGGTCATCTCGAGCCCGGCTTGCTTGCGCATGTCTTGGATCTCGCGGATGAGGTCGCGCGCGCGCCCTTCAAGCGCGAGCTCCGGCGTGATCTCCGTGTCCAGCGCGACCGCGAACCCCCCACCGCCGACCACGGCGAAGCCTTCGCGCGCGCGCGTCCGCACCTCGAACTCGTCCGCGGTCAGCACCCAGTCGCCGACCTTCACCTCACCGTCGGCGCGCTCGAACGCGCCGTCCTTCAGCAGCTGTTGGATGCGGCCGACGTCTTTCCGATACTTCTGTCCGAGCAGCCGGAAGTTCGGCATCACTTCGGTTTGCGCGAAATCCTCGGCCGAGGTTGCCAGCTCCACGTCTTTCACGTTCAGCTCTTCGCGGATCAGGTCGAGGTGCATCGCGAGCTGCCGGCGACGCGTGTCGTCCTCGGTCGCGACGATCACCGCCCGCAGCGGCTGCCGAACCTTCAGGTTGGCGTTGTCGCGCGCCGCGCGGCCCAGCTCTACGACCGCGCGCACCGCTTCCATCTCGTCGAGCAAGGCATCGTCGGCGAGCGCGTCGTCGACCATGGGGTACCCGGCGAGATGGATGCTCGCCGGCGCGTCATCGCAGACGCTTGCCACGAGGTTGGACCACATCTCGTCGGCGAGGAACGGCATGACCGGCGCGATCAGACGAGTCGCCTGGACGAGGCAGTACCACAACGTCTCGTGCGCGGCGTTCTTGTCCGCGTCGTCTTCCGATTTCCAGAAGCGGGACCGAGAGAGGCGGACGTACCAGTTCGAGAGGTCCTCCCAGTACGTCTCGACGAGCCGCACGAAACGCGGTGAGTCGAAGTCGTCCAGCGCCGCGCGGCATGCCCCGATCAGCTGCTGCGTGCGCGCGAGGATCCACCGGTCGAGTGGGCGCGCGTTCGTCGTGCGCAGCCCGGCCGACAGCGTTTCGAACCGCGGCGTGAAGCCGTCGATGTTCGCGTAGATGACGAAGAAGGAGTACGTGCTCCACAGCCTGAGCAGCCTGCGCTTGACCTCGGTCGCCGGCCCGTACCCGAAGCCGAGGTTCTGCGACGGGACTTGCGCCGCGTACAGCCAACGCATCACGTCGGCGCCGATCGACTCGACCGCGTCGTCGAACCAGATCGCGTTGCCCCACGACTTGTGCATCGGGCGACCGGTCTCGTCGGTCACGCGCTCGTACGTCAGCACACGCTCGTACGGCGCGCGCCCTTCGAGCACGACGCTCATGAAGAGCATCGAGTAGAACCAGAGCCGGATCTGCTCGCGAGACTCGCTGATCCAGGCGGCCGGAAACCATTTCTCCCAGTGCTCGTGGTTCGGCAGGTCCGCGCCGCTTAGGCCTTCGCCGGAACCGGTGGCGTAGCCGTGGTCGATCCACTGCGTGTTCTTATAGCCGAGCGTCGAGAACGGGACGATGCCGGCGTCGAGCCAGCAGTCACCGACGTCCTTCACACGCACCGCTTCTTCGCCGCACTCGTCGCAGCTGATGACGATCTCATCGATCCACGGCCGGTGCAGCTCTTCGAGGTGCTCGGTGCCCCGCAGCGCGCGCGCGAGCAGATCGTCTTTCGATTCGACGATCGTCATATGACCGGGCTCACAGAAGTAGAAGGGGAGCGGCAAGCCCCAGTAGCGCTTGCGGCTGATGCACCAGTCGCCCATGTTGCGCAGCCAGTCCTCCATGCGCTTGCCGTACTGCGGCGGCTGCCAGTGCACGCTGCGCGCCGCATCGATCATCTGCTGCCGCACGCCATCGGACGAGATGAACCACTCGTCGACGAGCCGGTACACGAGCTCCGTCCCGCACCGCCAGCACACGGGGTAGCGGTGCGTCAGCTCGCCCGCTTCGAGCAACGTGCCGCGCTCGCCGAGCTGTTCGATGATCTGGTGCGCGACCTCGGCGGCGTGCCGTCCGTGCAGCCAGCCGTACTGCTTGTAGAACGCGCCGGCTTCGTCGATCGGGATCAGCGCCGGCAGGTCCTCTCGCTTGGACAGCTCGAAGTCCTCGGCGCCACAGCCCGGCGCGATGTGAACGATGCCGGTGCCTTCTTCCATCGAGACGTCGTCCCACGCCACGACACGGTGCTCGACATCCTTCTGCGCTTCGAGGTCGTCGAAGGGACCGTCGTAACGGATGCCGACGAGGTCGGCGCCCTTGACGGTTCCCAGCACCTTGCCCTTCAACGGCAAATGCTCGAGACGCGCCTTCGCCACGATCGCGGTGCCGATGAGCGTCTCGACGCGCACGTAGTCCTCGTCCGGATGCACGGCGGCGGCGACGTTGGCCGGAAGCGTCCACGGGGTCGTCGTCCAGACGACCAAGTATTCACGCTCGCGACCCTTGATCGGGAAGCGCACGTATAGCGAGGGGTGGGTGATGTCGTTGTACGAGTCCATCAGCTCGTGCTGCGAGAGCGACGTCCCGCACCGCGGGCACCACGGCATCGAACGGTGACCGCGGTACAGCCAGCCGCGCGCGTCGCACTCTTTGAGGAAGCCCCAGATGTAGCTGATGTTCGTGTCGGTCATCGTGAAGTACGAGTTGTCCCAGTCCATCCACTGGCCGAGACGCCGCGACTGCTCGGTCTGCACGCCGGCGTACTTCGCGACGCGGTCGCGGCACGCGCGCGCGAACTTGTCCAGCCCGTACTCTTCGATCTCGGGCTTGGAGTTCAGGCCGAGCGCCTTCTCGACCTCGACCTCGACCCACAGTCCTTGGCAGTCGAAGCCGTTCTGGTACCGCTGGTCGTGTCCGAGCAGCCCGTGGTACCGCTGCCAGATGTCCTTCAGCGTCCGGCCCCAAGCGTGGTGGACGCCCATCGGGTTGTTGGCCGTGATCGGCCCGTCCAGGAACGACCAGCGCTGGTTCCCTTCGTTCTGCTCCCGGAGCCGTTCGAACGTCCGTTCGTGACGCCACCGGTCGCCGACGGCGTGCTCGATCGCGACGTGGTCGGGTTGTTTGTCGACTGGTTTGAACGGCACGGTGCGGTCTCTCCGGGTCGGCGTCGGGCGCCATCTTACCGTCGCACCGGTTCCGGACGCCCCCGCGTTTCATACACCGTGACCTGCGGAAATACATCGACGTCATCCTGCGTTCACATGCGCATGAAACGTTTGACGGTCGATAGGGGCGATGCTACCCTGCTGCATCCCGCCGGCCCCCCGGCGAGCGCAGATGCACGTTCCAGGAGGAGCCACGTGGCTCGGCCCGCGAAAAAAATCACCGCCTCCAAGGCTCGGCCGAAGCCTGCCCGGGCTACGAAGACGGCCCGCCCGCAGGCGGCGAAGAAGGCGGCCAAGCCCCTGAAGAAGGCCGCCCCGAAGACGGTGCGGGCGAAGTCGCATGCGCCGAAGACCAAGCCGACCAAGCGGCCGGTCGCGAAGCCGCCGGTCAAGCCGGCGGGACGGCCGGCGCCGAAGGTCGCAGCGCCCAAGACCCCCGCCAAGGCATCCGCTCCGAAGTCGCCGGTCCCGGTCGCCAAGCCTGCGCCGGTGGCGAAGCCGGTCGTGCAGGCGAAGCCGGCGCCTCCACCCAAGCCGGAGCCGCCGAAGAAGCCGCGCAAGCCCGAGCTCACGCCGAAGGAGATCGCGACGATCCGCGCCGCGCTGGTCGAGCAGCGGAACGTCTTCACGCGGGAGTTCAGCGACCTCGAAGATGCCGCGTTCAACGTCTCGCAGTCGGAGGTCTCCGGCGAGGTCTCCTTCGACGAGGAGTACGCCGACGCGGGGAGCTTCACGTTCGAGCGCGAGAAGGAGCTTTCGATCGGGAACAACATCCGGGACCTGCTCGACAAGGTGAATCACGCGATCAACGCCATCGACCGGGGGACGTACGGGATCTGCGAGAACTGCGGCAACCCGATCGCCAAGGCGCGGCTGCTGGCCCTGCCGTACTCGACGCTCTGCCTGAACTGCAAGCAGATCGACGAGCGCACGCGCTGAGCACCCGGCGCGCGCACTGCGCGCGCATATGATTCGCAGGGTGGAGACGCCCGCCCCCACCCGCCGCACCGCTCTCCTGTTGTTCGCGGCCGCTGCCGTCATCGTTGCGGTCGACCAGGTGACGAAGGCCCTGGTCGTCTCGGATCTGCGAGAGGGCGAGTCGCGGCGTGTCATCGGAGGCGTGCTCGCGTGGACACTGCAGCGCAACCCCGGGTCCGCGTTCGGTCTGTTCCGTCACTTCCCGGTGGTATTCACGATCCTTGCGGCGCTGATCGCGTTGGTGATCGTCGTGCGCGCGCCGCGCGTGCACGATCGCTTGACGGGGGTAGCGCTCGGCCTGGTTCTGGGTGGGGCGCTGGGCAACCTCGTCGACCGCATCGCGCGCCCGCCGGGTGTGTTCCGGGGCCGCGTGATCGACTTCATCGACTTCCACTGGTGGCCGGTGTTCAACGTCGCCGACGCCGCAGTGGTGATCGGAGCATTGCTCCTCCTGATGGCCTCCTACCGCGCCGAGCGGCGCGCGAAAGAACGTGAGCGCGCCGCCACGTGAGCTCCTCGTCTCGGCCGACGACGCCGGGACGCGGCTCGACGCGTTCGTGAGCGCCCGCGCCGGCGTGTCGCGTGCGGCTGCAGCGAAGCTGATCGCGGCCGGGGCTGTCTCGATCGAAGGCGCCCTCGCGACGAAGTCCCTGCGCGTCGAGGAAGCGATGCGCGTCAGCGTCTCGATACCCGAACACGAGAGCGCCGTCCCCCAAGCCGAAGAGATCCCGGTCCGCGTCGTCTTCGAAGACGAGCACCTTCTCGTTGTCTCGAAACCGGCGGGTCTCGTGGTCCATCCCGCTCCCGGGCACAGCTCGGGGACCCTCGTCAACGCGTTGCTCGCGCGCGCCGGCGCCGCGCCGGCCGGAGGAGACGCCGAGCGCCCCGGCATCGTCCATCGG
>VAYV01000280.1 GCA_005883175.1 Actinomycetota bacterium | reverse complement strand
ATTAGCGTGTGATGCCGACGCATTCCGAAAAGGGATCGTGAAACTTTTTCGCGCGCGCCTGCTCGTCATCGGAGGTCGTGTCTGGTGAGGGCCTCATGTGGCCGCAGATCGACACGACCTCGGGGGAACGGCTGCGGTCGCGCGCGATCAGTTGAGCGCGCAGGCGATCCAGGCGCATTCCTCTGCCGTGAGTCTCGCGCGGCGGCTGCGGATGAAGCCGGGGAGGTCCTCGGCGGGAACAGCCCAGTAGCTCTTCCGGTGGCGACAACCGACGCTCGGGAAGTTCTCGGCGAAGACCGTGACTGCCTCCACCCATTCCACTCCGAGCTGTGGAGGAAGTTTCTCTTTGATGCGCATGGCATGCGCGCTCGCCTTGCGCACGGCGCGCGTTCTGTCCCTACCGGCAACGACCAGTCGATCGCCGCGCCAATCCATCCGGCCTTTCCACGCTTTGACTTCGATCGCGAAGACGCCCGTCGGTCCGACCACGATCTGATCGATGTCGCCGCGACTGCGTTTCCAGCGCCGTGGTCCGAGGAAGAGGTAGCCCTCCGTCTCGAGAGGTTTGAGGACGCGCGCGACCTGCACTTCGCCGACGTACCCGTCTGCGACGGGATATGCGCGGCGGAAGAACCACACCTCGATGTACAAGCACACCCACACGAGGCCCACGATCGCCGTAGCGAGCCACGATGTACCCGCCCGGCGAGCTTCTAGCGAGAGGGCGATCAAGGTGGCGGCCGCCAAGAATCCGGCCGCCACCAGCGTCAGACCCCATTGACGCACGTACAAGCCGGCTGCTTTCCGCATGCTCTACCTATCGGCTGGTGAGGGCAGTTTTCTGAACCCGGCGATTAGAATCGCGCGGGGGGACCGATGATCAGAGGCAGTCGCACCGCAGGAGCACTCACCTTCGCGCTCCTGCTGACCGCAACAGCAACGGCCTGCAGCAGCAAGCCCGGCTCATCGGCGTCGACCATCAAGATCGCGCTCGAAGCGCCACTCAGCGGTACGCAGGCTTCGAACGGCATCGACCAATTCAACGGTGCGAAGCTCGCCGTCGATCAGGCCAACGCCGCGGGCGGCGTGCTCGGAAAAAAGCTTGAGCTTGTGCGCGCCGACGACAAGGCGGACGCAGCGACCGGCCTCACCGTCGCCGCTCAGATGGTCGCGGACAAGGTCTTCGCCGTCGTGGGCCCGTACAACTCCTCGGTCGGCGTGAAGAACATCAAGACCTACCTGAACGCCGGCGTCGTCGTCATCCACCTCACGAGTAACAGCTCGACGAACGGAGAGGGCTATACGATCCAGCCGAAGGACTACCAGATCGCACCGGTCGAGGCGAAGGCGATCGAGGGCTTCTACAAGGCAAAGAGCGTTGCCATCGTGTACGACCCGTCGACGTATACGTCGGGCATCGCCGGACAAGTGAAGACCGCGCTCGAGCGTGCGGGTGTGACCGTCGTTACGTCCGCGAAGGTCGATCCCAACGCGAAGAGCTACGCCGGTCTTCTGAGCGGCATCCAGAAGAAGAAACCCGACCTGCTTTATGTCAGCACGTACTACCCCGAAGGCGGCACGATCGCGAAGAACCTGCAAGCGATGCGCGCGCGCCCGACATGCTTGATGGGTCTCGCGAACCAGGATGCAGGGTTCGTGCAAGCGGCGGGTCTTGCGGCCGCGCGGCT
>VAYV01000246.1 GCA_005883175.1 Actinomycetota bacterium | reverse complement strand
GGCCGCCGCGGGTGAGGACTCCGCCGAACTCGCCGGGCGGATCGGCGACGGTCTCATAAGCACGGCCCCGAAACGAGACACCGTTGAAACCTTTGAGAAAAGCGGCGGTTCCGGCCCACGCTATGGGCAACTCACCGTTTGCTACGACACGGACGAGGCACGCGCTCGCAGGACGGCGCTCATGCAGTGGCCGAACGCGGCGATCCCGGGACAGCTCGGACAAGAGTTGCCGTTGCCGAGCCACTTCGAGCAGGCGGCGAAGACGATCGCCGAAGATTCGATCGCCGAGTCAGTCGTGTGCGGGCCCGATCCCGCGAAGCACATCGAACAGATCAGCGCCTTCGCCGAAGCCGGCTTCGACCACGTGTACGTCCATCAGATTGGCACTGCGCAAGAGGAGTTCATCGAGTTCTACGCGGCGGAAATCATCCCGAAGGTCGCAGCGTGAAGGGAACGAGCGGGCGCTCGTAAGCGCCGGCTCGGACGGGGTTCTGTTGCGTTAACCGCTGCGCCCGCGTCTCCGATCGACCGCGGAAGCCAACTGACGCTTGCTCATCTTCGAGCGGCCTTCGATCCCGAGCGCCTTCGCTTCGTCGTAGAGCTGGTCGCGCGTACGCCCGCGCGGCCCGTGGTGCGAACGAAGCCCGCCACGACGCGAGGACGAGATGTCGGTACGCGAAAGACGGGAACTCTCCTTCGCCTCGCCGGCGCGCGCGCGCTCCTTGTTCACGGTGCGCGCGGCGATCTCTTCAGCGGTGTCTTCGTCGCGACCGTGCTCGAGCAGCCCTCCTTTGATGTGCTCGTACTGACGCTCACGCTTATCGCTCCAAGCCCGCTGCGTTTGGCACTCACAGGCAATGGGCATTAGCAGCGACAGGACGAGCAACACCGGTGCATCGCGAGACGATGAACGAGACGATGAAGGAGGGTAGAGATGGCCGACCTACACCACCACCACGGCGATACAAGCAGCACTACCGTCGTGAGTGAGGGCTACGATCGAGAAGGCCCGGCCACTGCATTGATCGTTCTGCTGATCCTTGCATTCGTGGGGTTCTTGATCTGGCTCTTCGCTTTCAGCGGGATCGTGTTCGGACACAACGGCAGCTCGACGACCAACAACAACGTCAGGATCCAACAGCCGACGCAGCAGCCTGCCAACCCGGGGACGAACACTTCGGGCGGCGGCTCGCCGATGCCGAGCTAACCCAAGAAGAACGTGCGACACGCGCCGGCAAACCGGCGCGTGTCTGCTTGTAGGGCCCGCTAGTCGAACGACGGCATCGCCTCGGTCCCGGCGGACATCTGTCCGGCGGGAACAACGAAACGCACCGTGGTGCCCCGGTCCTCGTTGCGCACGATCTCAGCGCCCGGGAACAGCGAGCGGATGAGCGTGAGCCCGAGCGACCCTTCGTACAACCCGGCCGCGGGCGTCACGGCGCCGTCCGAGATCGCCTTCTGAAGCTCGGTGTCGATCCCTCCGCCCGCGTCGACGACTTCGAACTGCAGATCGCCGTCCACCAGGCGCGCAAGCAGCTCGATCGGCTCCAGCGTTTCCGTATCGCGATGCGCTTTGACAGAGTTCGTGCACGCCTCCGACACCGCGACCTTGACGTCCTCGACGACGTCCTCGTCGCACCCGAAGTGGCGGGCGACCGAGCCGGAGAACATGCGCGCCATCGCGATGTAGTCCGCTTCCGGAGGGATGCTCAGACGAAGCTGCTCGGTCGCTGTGCCCTGGTCTGTTCGCGATGCCAATAGACGTCCTTCCCGCGGAGGCCTCAGCCCGCCGCGACCGCCTGCTCAACCGATTCGTGGATCGGGAAGACGTTGTTCAGCCCGGTGATCGAAAGCACGCGCAGGACCGGCCTGCTCGAGCAGACCAACGACAGAACGCCCTCGTGCTCTTTGACCCGCTTGAGCCCGCCGACGAGCGTCCCCAAGCCGGTGCTGTCCATGAAGGACACGCCCTGCAGGTTCACGATGATCTTGTAGCGGCCTTGGTCCACGGTCTCCACCAGACGCTCGCGCAGCTTCGGAGCCGTGAACATGTCGACCTCACCCTGGACGTCGACGACCGTCCACGGGCCTTCCTGACGCGACTCAACGACGAAGTCGATCGCCGCCACCCCCTCATTAGACAGATATAGCCTGGCTAGATTACCCAGCGCACGCTCCCACCAAACCGTCATGCTACACATGTCCAGCGGGTTTCCACTTCCAAGCTCTGGGGGTAAGACTCTTCCACCTAAGCCCAAGGAGCCCATGTGAGCGAGATACGCCTTTCCGTTCCGGCGCGCGCCGATTACGTCCACGTGCTCCGGTCGGTCATCGCCAGTGTGGCGGCCAAGCTCGACTTCTCCTACGACGACATCGAGGACCTGCGGCTGGCCGTCGATGAAGCGTGCGCCTACCTCTTGGGTCTGCGTGACCGTCCGACCTCGTTGACGCTGACGATCACGCCGAGCGGCCGTGCCGTCGACGTGCTCGCGTCGGTCGACGGCGCCGAGGCATCGGAGCGAGCCCAAGGCCTGCAAGCCAACATGGTGTGGCACCTGCTCGGCGCTCTGACCGACGAGGCGCGTTTCGACGAGTCGGCCGGGCATCCGGGGATCCGTTTCACGAAGCGCGCGCCTGCGGGCGCCGGGCGCTGACGGCCTTCGCTATGGCGGAAACCGACAACGAGCTCCAAGAAAAGCGAGCAGCCGAGCTGTTCGCCGCGTTGCCGGACGACGCCGCACGCGAGGAGCTCGTCCGGATGTTCTTCCCGCTCGTCGAATACCTGTCGCGGCGCTTCCGGAGCCGCGGCGAGCCGCTCGACGACTTGGTTCAGGTCGCGAGCATCGGCTTGCTGAAGGCGATCGACCGGTTCGAGACCGACCGTGGCGTGAAGTTCTCGACCTACGCCGTGCCGACGATCATCGGCGAGCTGAAACGCCACTTCCGCGACACGGGGTGGGCGATGCGCGTGCCACGTCGGTTGCAGGAGCGCGCGCTGCTGCTTCGGTCGGTAATCGCCGACTCGTACCAAGAGCTCGGCCGTTCCCCGACGGTCGCCGAGATCGGACAGCGCGCCGGCCTGTCCGAGGAAGATGTCCTCGAGGCGATGGACACCATGCACGCGCACTCGGTCGAGTCCCTGGACGCGCCGATCGACGACGACGACAACAGCTCGATGACCACGCTGGGGACGGAGGATCAGCTGATCGAGCAGCTCGAGGGATGGGCCGACGTCGCGCCCCTGTTGCGCACGCTGCCGGAGCGGGAACGGCTTCTCCTTTATTACCGCTTTGTCGCCGGCATGCCCCAGAGCCAGATCGCCCAGAAGCTCGGGATCTCGCAGATGCACGTCTCCCGGCTGCTCTCACGGACACTCCAGACGCTGTCGTCGCGGCCGGGGTGAAGCCCCCAGGACCCTGCGGCTTCCCCAGGCCGCGGGGTCCGCCCGTTGAGGGACCTTTTTCTCCATCCTCCCGTCCGTGACCCGGGCTCCGCGCCGCCGTAGCGTCGCGCCCGCACGCCACCGGCTCCTCCCCGTCGGACCGCTCGAGGAGGAGAGATGAAGAAGCTCGTCACTGCGTTCCTCGCGTTGCTCGCCCTTCCGCTCACGCAAACGCCGGCACTCGCATCGGACCGCGCGACCGTTATCGTGCAGCTCGCTCCGGGCGGGTCGCTGCGCGAGCTGCACGAGCGCGCCGGCGCCTTCCCCGTGCGCGCTCGCTGGCACACCGTCGACGCGTTGGCTGCTTCCCTGACCCGCGCGCAACGCGCGCGTCTGGCGCGCGACCCGCTCGTCCGATCGATCGAACTCGAGCGCACCTATCGGATCACTGCGAGCACCGCGCGCGCGTCGTACGGCGTGTCGAAAGCGGCCGCCGACTTCGGCATGACCGGCGACCGCGATGGCGCGCCGAGGTCGTACACTCGCACCGACGTCGTTGCGTGCGTGATCGACACGGGGATCGACTCGTCGCATGTGGATCTCAACCAAGGGCAAGTGATCGGCTGGAAGGACTTCGTCAACGGACGGACGTCGCCGTACGACGACAACGGACACGGCACGCACGTGTCGGCGATCCTCGCCGGACAAGGCGACGGCAATGCCGCGTACCGCGGCGTGGCACCGGGCGCCGCCCTCGTCGGCGTGAAGGCGATGAATTCGTCCGGCACCGGCTCGACGTCGGCGATCATCTCCGCCGTGCAGTGGTGCATCGACAAGAAGACCACCTACAACATCCGCATCATCAACATGAGCTTCGGCAGCGTCGGCCCGTCGAGCGGAACCGACACCCTGTCTGCGATCGTGAACACCGCCGCCGACCGTGGGATCCTGCCGGTCGTCGCCGCGGGGAACGACGGCCCCGCTGCGTCGACCGTCGGCTCTCCCGCTGCAGCAGCGAAGGCGCTGACCGTGTGCAGCATCTCCGACCCAGGCGTGAAAGGGTTCTCGGTGTCGCCGTGGTCGTCGCGCGGACCCACCGCGGACGGTCGCGCGAAGCCCGACGTGTGCGGCCCCGGCCAGAGCATCACGTCTGCGAAGGCGGGTTCGGGCAACGGATACGTCACGTACTCGGGGACGAGCATGGCCGCGCCGTTCGTCGCCGGCGTCGCGGCGCTGATGCTCGACGTCAACAACGCGCTGACCCCTGCGCAGCTGAAGTACCACATGATGGTCTCGGCGCAGGACTGGGTGGTGGCCGGCACAGACTCCGACACAGGCGCCGGCAGGTTGCAGGCGTATGAGGCGATCAAGCGGGTCGGTGGGTTCTCGGGAACCGGACCGGCCGTGCCCGGCCACCACATGACCGGCAGCTCGTTGCGCGCGAGCGGCAACGAAGATCAATGGTCGATCCGGATATCGAGCACCTCGTCACCGATCGCCGTCACGTTGATCATCCCCGGCGCGAGCGCGAGCAAGGACTTCGACATCCGCCTGCGCGCGCCGAACGGAACGGTGCTCGCGACGAGCGACGGAACGTCCCGGCAGGAAACGATCGGCATCAGGCCGGGCGTGACGGGAACGTACCTGTTGGTGGTCGACTCCTACGCCGGTATCGGAGGATACGACCTCGATCTCTCCTACGCGGGGAGCGCCCCGGTACTCATAAGCAACGGTTGAGTCCTACAGCGGCAGCTCTTCTCCGGCGCGCTCGCGCACCATGTACTCCGCGTA
>VAYV01000245.1 GCA_005883175.1 Actinomycetota bacterium | reverse complement strand
CTTCGTTTGGGGGTACGCGACGGCCTCGATGATGCCGTCCTGCACGAGCCGGCACAGGGCCGGCGCGTCACCGTGGTAGCGCAGCCCACCCGCGTGGATCGGCGGCGGCACGAACCGGTGACCGAGCGTGTACATCTCGACGAGCGGCGTCATCTCGGCCGTGTCGCCGAAGTCATATTCGAACTTGCCTTCGGTAAGCGTCGGACACGCGGTCGGTTCCGCGGCGACGAATTTGATCTGCTTGCCACCCTTCGTCACGTCGGGGACGAACGGGAACGCAAGGCCCGAGAAGTTCGAGCCGCCGCCCACGCAGCCGATGACGACGTCGGGGAAGTCCTTCGCTTTCTCCATCTGCAGCTTCGCCTCGAGGCCGATCACGGTCTGGTGCAGCAGCACGTGATTCAGCACGCTGCCGAGCGAGTACTTCGTGTCCTCTCGCGTCGCGGCGTCTTCGACGGCTTCCGAGATCGCGATGCCGAGCGAGCCGGGCGAGTCCGGGTCGTCAGCGAGGATCTTGCGCCCCGCTTCCGTGTCGGTCGACGGCGACGCGACGACCTTCGCGCCCCACGTCTCCATCATCACTCGGCGCCCGGGCTTCTGGTGGTACGACGCATTCACCATGTACACCTTGCACTCCAAGCCGAAGAACGCGGCCGACATCGCGAGCGCGCTCCCCCACTGTCCGGCGCCGGTTTCGGTGCTCAATCGCTTCGTCTTCTCGGCCTTGTTGTAGTAGGCCTGCGCGATGGCTGTGTTCGGCTTGTGCGAGCCCGCAGGCGACCCGCCTTCGTACTTGTAGTAGATGCGCGCGGGCGTCTTCAGCTCCTTCTCGAGGCGCTTCGCACGCACGAGCGGCGTCGGACGGTACATCCGATAGACGTCGAGCACTTTGCCGGGGATGTCGATCCACTCGGCGGTGGACACCTCTTGCTCGATCAGCGCCATCGGGAACAGCGGTGCAAGATCGGCCGGTCCGATCGGCTGCTTCGTTCCCGGATGCAGCGGTGGCGACGGTGGATTGGGCATCGACGGCACAACGTTGAACCACGCCGTCGGGATCTGGTTGTCGCGAAGTGTGAACTTGGTCGCGGGGCGCACGCGCCCGAGCCCTTTCAGGTGTCGCGCTGCGATCGGCGTGACCTCGAAGCGCGCGTCGCTCGCCAGCGCATCCCGCGTCGCGCGATCGACGAGCACGGTTCCCGGCCGCGCGACGACGACAAGACGATTCGCAAGGTTGACCGTCGGTCCGAATATGTCGCCTTCGCGCGGGATCACATCTCCGGTCGCGACGCCCACGCGCAACGGCGGATACCCCTTGTCGGGAGACACCGCCTCGAGCAGCTCGAGCGCGATCATCGCGGCCGCCCGGGCGTCGAGCGAGGAGAACATCACCTCGTCGCCGATCGTCTTCACGAGCCGTCCGCCGGCCTCGACGATCACGTCGGCCGCTTCTCCGTTGAAGCCGTCGATGAGCATCGCGAGGTCGCGCGGCTCGAGCTCGCGCGTGACGGACGTGAAGCGCGAAAGATCGGCGAACCCGACCGTCATGTTCGTCGCGCCCTCTTCGCTCCCCTCGATGAGGAGCTGCTGTTCCGTCGCGGCGGCGAGATGGCGCCGGTACATGTAGACGAGCAGCCGGTCGAGGGCGGGAAGGGTGTCCTTCGCAAGTTCGATCGCTTCCTCCGCGCGGCGGAGCGGATCCGTCTCGGTCGTGAAATCGGCGATGACGTCTTGGTTGGCGAACGCGACACGGGAGACGGCCTGGCTCATCGTCCGCGCCTGTTGCAGCGCCACGGTGCGGTCGAGATGCGCGCGCTCGAACAATCGCGTTGCGAGGTCCAACGCTTCGACATCTGCGTCGGTGAAGGCCTTCTGGTCGTTGGGGACCTCGGGGAACCCCATCGCGCGCCACAACGCAGTCGCCCAGTCTTCATCGACACCGGCTTTCGCGTAGACGTCGAGGGGCGTGTAACGGCGCGCGCCGGGGAACGTCAGGTAGCGCGCGACGACGCGCTGGATCGCATCCAGCCCTTCGGGCGCCGACTCCGACAGGACGGTTTCGTCGACGCCCGCGGCCATGAGCGCCTCCAAGACGCGCTGAAGGGCTGCGTGTTCCTCCGAGCTCGGAGGCTGAGGCGAAGAGTCGGTCACGTCCGGAGCCTAGACGGCCCCGATGAGAGCGACCAAACGGCGGCGGAAGGAGTTCGCGCGCACGGAGGAGAACACCCACCTCGATGACCCCTTTCACGCGTCGGCGCGCGCTCGCCCTCGTTGCCGTGCTAACGATCGCAGCCGTCTCGTTGCCGGCGCGGGCGCAGCCACATCGCACGCAACCACGCTCATTCCGCGCGGCAACGCCTGCGATCGAAGATGCCGGCGGTCGCGTCGTCGTCCTCCACGGCTTCAACATGGTGTGGAAGGTCGCCCCGTACTATCCGCCGTCGAGCATCTACCCGGCGCCGTTCCGCGTTCCCGAAGACAAGAGCTATTTCGATGCGCGCGACGCGAGGCTGCTCGAACAACACGGCTTCAACGTCGTCCGCTTGGGCCTGATCTGGAGAGGCCTCGAGCCGTCGCGCGGCGTCTTCAACGAAGACTACCTCGACCGGATGTCGGACCTCATCAACCTGCTTCGGCGGTACGGGATCGACGTGCTGCTCGACTTCCACCAAGACATGGCGAACGAGGCGTTCAAGGGCGAAGGGTTTCCGGACTGGGCGATCCATTCGGGCGTCGATACGCCGGCGGGTGAGATCGCGAGCGTCCCCGCGACGAACTGCTGCGGGTTTCCCGGCAACTACTTCACGCCAGCCGTCGGCCGGGTGTTCGACAACATCTGGACGAACTCGTTCGGCCTGTGGGCTGCGTACGCCGACGCGTGGGCGCACGTTGCCGCGCGCCTCGGGTCGAAGCCGAACGTGATCGGGTACGACGTGATGAACGAGCCCTGGCCGGGAACGCAGTGGCCGACGTGCGCGGTACCGCTCGGCTGCCCCGTCTTCGACAACGGCTTCCTGCAGCCCTTCTTCGAGCGGGTCGCGACCGCGATCCGCGCGGTCCAGCCGTCCGGCATCGTCTTCTGGGAGCCCCCCGTCATGAACGACTTCGGCACGCAGAACACGGTCGGGCTTCTCCATCCGTTCGCCGACCCGAACAACGGCATCTCGTTCCACGACTACTGCTTGATCGGCGGCCAGTTCGTTCAGCAGCTCTCACGTGCGGACGATCCCGAATGCCAGCAGACCGAGCCGATCACCGTGCAGAACCAGCTGACCGCGGGCGCGCGCAACGGTTCGGCCCTGGCGCTGACCGAGTTCGGCGCATCGGACGACCTCGTCGAGATCGGCCGTGTGAAAGCGCTCGCCGACGCGTCGTCGATCTCATGGTTCTTCTGGCAGTACCAGGGATGGAGCGACCCGACGGGCAATCCCGCCGGCGAAGGGCTGTCGGCGAAGGACGACCAGCGGCGTTTCGCGACGATCAAGCAGGCGAAGCTCGCGCTGCTGACCGAGACCTACC
>VAYV01000244.1 GCA_005883175.1 Actinomycetota bacterium | reverse complement strand
GACTTCCGCTACGCCGCGGGGCGCGCGCGCGGTGGTGACCCGGCGCACCGAGATGCCCAAGGCGTTCAGCGCGCTCGCGAGCGCCTTGCCGGCGGTGAGCGCCGGGTTGGGCACGAGCGTCTTCTGGTCGAGGTCGCCGTACCCTTCGTTGATCGTCAGGCCGTCGATGTAGCCGACGTCGGGATCGTTCACCAGGTAACGGGGGAGCCACCCCTTCTGCGTCTTGATCGAGTCGAAGACCGAGTCGTCGGCGATGAGCGTGCCGATGCTGCGCACGCCGGCCGCTTTGATGCGCGCGGCGAGCTGGTCGACGGTGGCCGACCCATGTGGGAACGCCGGGCGCTTGATGACGTCGGTTGGGGCGGGGAGGTAACGGTGCTGACGGTAGACCTCGGTCGCGAGCGTCGGATCGCCGCCGCCGACCAGCGACAGCGTCGAGACGCCAGCGCCACGGTTCGAGACGAGCGCGCGCGTCGCGAACCGACGGTCGGGCCCGAACTTCACGATCGCCGTCGTCGTCGTTGCCAGCTTCAGAATGGACGCCGGTGCCATCGGACGTCCGCCGTTGATCGAGAAGAACTCGCGTCCTCCGCGAATGAGCACGATGCCGGCGGTCGTGCCCAGCGCGCCGCGCTGTCCGATCGCGGTGCGCGCGGCGGCCTCTGCGTCGCGATGAGGGGTCTTCTCCGGTACGTACGCGAGCGCCGGCGACGCGACGACGAACACCAGAACGACGACGAGCAACGAGCGGAGACGCATTGATTGAATGCTAAACACTTAGGGATCAGGGGAGAACGCTTTACCCGAGTTGTATCCTAGGTGAGGGGTCGCCGGCCCGCGCGGTCGGCGAGGAGGGAAGAGCCGTGCGGTATTACGTGCTCGAAACGAGCGAGGACCCCAAGGTCAAGATGTTCATCGTCGCCGAGGTGGTTCACGAACTCGACGAGTCGAGCGAAGATCGCGGCTTGGGGATCGCCGGGCAGATCGCAGGAGGGCGGGCGCTGATACTTTCCGGCGCCGAGGTCATGATCCTGGGGGAAGGCGCGCGCATCCTTCGCGAATGGCAAGAAGGGGACGACGAACGACACGACCAGGAAAACGTGCGCATCCATTCCGCGTCGGACAGCGAAATCGTGACCGCGCTTCGGCATCTTCGACTACTGAGGGGCCTGCGGGAGGAATCGAAGGAAAAGAATAAAAATACTGAGAAAAAATGACGTTGTGCATTTTCCCTGATGGCGGCGCCAGCCGACGGTCGGGAGCCTCGGAAAAAGTGTTGAGGAGGAGGAAACCGGTGATAACAAAAAGGAAGGGTAGATCGTGACAGAGCGAACGCCGCCCTCGGGGCATCTAGCGGATGCGGCGGAGGGCAAGAAGCCATCGGCGAAGACATTCGGCGATCGGTTAAGGGACGCGCGCGATAAGGCTCAGCTGAGCCAGTCGGAACTCAGCCGCTCCAGCGGGATCCCCAAGACGATGTTGTCGCGCTACGAGAACGACCACATCCTCCCCTCGGTAACAACGCTGCGGAAACTCTCGACGGCGCTCGGCGAAAGCGTTTCGGCACTGGTGGGCAACGGGCCGAGCATCCTTTACACATTTGCGGCCGTCCTCGGTCATCGTGGCATCGTGATGCGCAGCGAAGAAGACGCGGAGGAATTGGCGATCGCGATCGCAGACTTGGTGGACGCGGGCGACGATCGCCTCACCTTCTTGGAAGTGGTGCCGAGTCCGGCTGAGGTCGAAGGCCAGTTTTGACGCTCCTCTGACGCGGGACCTAGCCTTGCGCCACCATGGCGCACCTCTCCGGTCGCGATCAGTTCTTCGACGTCGCGCGCTCTGAAGGCGCGCGCTACCTGTTCGCGAACCCCGGCACCACCGAGCTTCCCATCTTCGACGAGCTGGCCGACGAGACGGGGATCGAGCTGATCCTCGCGCTGCAGGAGGCGACCGCGGTCGCGGCCGCCGACGGCTACGCGCAAGCGACACGGCGGCCGGCGTTGGTGAACCTGCACATCGCGCCCGGAGTCGCGAACGGCCTGGGGAACATCTTCAACGCGATGTGGAACCGGTCTCCCGTCGTGATAACAGCCGGACAACAGAACACGAACCAGCTGATCCAAGAGCCGATGCTCGCGGCCGACCTGGTGCGGATGACCGAGCAGTTCTGCAAGTGGTCGTACGAAGTCGAGCGGCCCGAGGATATCGGTATCGCGATGCGGCGCGCGTTCAAGGTTGCCGCGTCGCCGCCGCACGGCCCGGTGTTCCTGTCGATCCCCTGGAACTATCTCGACGAGCAGACCGACACCGACGTGCCACCGCCGTCGTCGATCGACCACGGAACGGTCGCCGTCGATGGGATCGAGCAGGCCGCGCGCAGGCTGCTCGACGCGAAGCAGCCGTTGATCGTGGCCGGCGACGAGGTTGCGCGGGCCGGCGCGGTGAACGATCTGGTCGCGCTCGCCGAAGCGGTGGGCGCGCGCGTCGTCGGCGAGGTGCTGCACAGCAGGATGGTGTTCCCGATGGATCACCCGCTGTGGAGCGGCATGTTGCCGCCGGTGAACGCGGGGATCCGAAGCGTCTTGGAGCAAGCCGACGTGGCCTTGGTCGTCGGCG
>VAYV01000243.1 GCA_005883175.1 Actinomycetota bacterium | reverse complement strand
CTCTACCGCGTCTACAAGCCCGGCGACGCCCATCACCTTTACGCTGTGACGGGAACCCTGACGCTTACGGCGACCTAGCCGCTCGGGTGGATCTTGGGGGGCGCCGGACGTGTCGGCGGCTCGGGGAGTGGAGCTGAGGGGACTTGAACCCCTGACCCCTTGGCTGCCAGCCAAGTGCTCTACCAACTGAGCTACAGCCCCGAAGGCCGCGATTCTACAAGGCGCCCTGCGCGCGATGCGACGAGATCGCGCGAACGCCTCGGTTTCCCCCGATAAACTGCGCGCCATGGCCAAGGTTGCGCCGTCGGAAGACGCGATCGATCGCTACGATCCCGCAGCGATCGAGCCGCGCTGGGCCGACGAGTGGGAGCGCGTCGACCTCTACCGCGCGCGCGAGGACTCACCGAAACCGAAGTATTACTGCCTCGACATGTTTCCGTACCCCTCCGGAGACCTCCACATGGGGCACCTGGAGGCCTTCACCGGGGGCGACGTCATCGCGCGCTACAAGTGGATGCGCGGGTTCAACGTGCTGCATCCGATCGGCTGGGACGCGTTCGGGCTGCCGGCCGAGAATGCGGCCATCGCGCGACGCATCCACCCGAAGGAGTGGACCTACGCGAACATCGAGCAGCAGGCCCGCTCGTTCAAACGGATCGGGATGTCCTTCGACTGGTCTCGGAACTTCAACACGTGCGATCCCGATTTCTACCGCTGGACGCAGTGGCTGTTCTTGAAGTTCCACGAGGCCGGGATGGCGTACCGGCGTTCCGTGGCCGTCAACTGGTGCCCGCACGACAAGACCGTCCTCGCCAACGAGCAAGTCGTCAACGGGCGGTGCGAGCGGTGCGGCACCGCAGTCACGAAGCGCAACTTCCCGTCGTGGTTCCTGCGGGAGAGCGACTACGCGCAACGGCTGCTCGACGGATTGGATGAGCTGCCCGGCTGGTCGGACCACATCAAGACCATCCAGCGCAACTGGATCGGCCGCTCGGAGGGCGCCGACGTCGTCTTCACGATCGACGGCCGCGATGAGAGCATCGAGGTCTTCACGACACGTCCGGACACGTTGTGGGGTGCGACGTTCATGGTGCTGGCGCCCGAGCATCCGCTTGCGCACGCGCTGGTCCACGGCACGCCGAGGGAAGCCGCCTTCGCCGAGTACCTCGAGCGCGTGAAGGCTCGGACGGAGATCGACCGTTTGGCGCTCGGGAAGCGAAAGGAGGGGCTCGACAGCGGCGCGCGCGCCATCAACCCGGTCAACGGCGAGCACATCCCGATCTGGGTCGCGGACTACGTGCTGCTCGAGTACGGCACCGGCGCGATCATGGCCGTGCCCGCGCACGACGAGCGCGACGGTGAGTTCGCGCGACAAGAAGGGCTGCCGATCCGCGAAGTGATCCGACCCAAGGAGGGAGCGGTCGACGTCCAATCCGAGCCGTACGTGGGTGACGGTTTCATGGTGAACTCCGGTCCGTTCGACGGCACACCGACGCCCGGCGGGATCCCGAAAGTCATCGACTGGCTCGAGGAACAAGGACTCGGAACACGGAGCGTGCGTTACCGGCTGCGCGACTGGAACATCTCGCGTCAGCGGTACTGGGGTTGCCCGATCCCGATGATCCTGTGCGACAAAGACGGCGAAGTCCCGGTCGCCATGGGCGAGTTGCCCGTGCTGCTGCCAGACCTCGAGGACTACAGCCCGACGGACTCCGGTCAGTCGCCGCTGGCGAAGAAGACCGACTGGGTCAACGTGACGTGTCCTGCGTGCGGCGGCCCGGCGCGACGCGAGACCGACACGTTCGACACGTTCGTCGATTCATCGTGGTACTTCTTCCGGTACGCGGGCCCTACAGCCGAGGCGTGGGCCGATCGCGAGAAGGTCGAGTACTGGATGCCGGCCGACCACTACACGGGCGGCATCACGCATGCGACGGGTCACCTCATCTACTCGCGCTTCTTCACCAAGGTGTTGCACGACGTCGGGCTCATCTCGTTCGACGAGCCGTACCCCGAACTGCTCAACCAGGGCATGGTCATCATGGGCGGCTCGGCGATGTCGAAGAGCCGCGGCAACCTCGTGACCCCCGGCGAGATCGTCGGCCGGTACGGAGCCGACTGCGCGCGGGTCACGATGCTGTTCGCCGGCCCGTTCGAGGCCGACGTCGACTGGCGATTCAACACCGCGATCGCCAAGCTGATGATGCTGACCAACGAGATCGCCGACGCGCGCGACGCTTCCGACGCCGATCTCGGCGAAGCGGTCGGCGCGCTCGTGCGCATGCTGAACCCGATGGCTCCGTTCATCAGCCAGGAGCTGTGGCTGCGCCTCGGCACGGAGGGCTACGTGCAACGCGCAGATTGGCCCGTCGCCGACCCAGCGCTGATCAAGGTCGACCACGTCACGATGGTGGTGCAGGTATCCGGGAAGGTGCGCGACAAGATCGACGTCCCTGCCGACATCGGCGAAGAGCAGATGAAGGAGCGGGCGCTCGCCTCGGACAAGGTGCGCGCGCACATCGACGGTCGCGAAGTCGTGAAAACGGTGATCGTCCCGCCGAAGCTGGTCAACCTCGTCGTACGCTGACATGAGCGGGAGCCACGGCGTCGCGGCGGTTGCCGGACCCGAGGGCACGAAAGCCGGCCTGCGCGCGATACGCATCTCGGCGGGCGCGCTCGCCGTCGCGGCCGTCGCTCAGCTGGTCGTCGTCGGCGTCGGTGGCAGTGCGGGGCTCTTCGCGGCTGCGCTGGACAACCTCGGAGATGTGATCAGCACCGTCGCGCTTGCGCTGGCGTTCATGACCGCCCGCCGCGCGGCCGATGATCGCTACACCTTCGGGTACCAACGGCTCGAAGACCTCGCCGGCATCGTGGTCGTCTTGGTGATCTGGGCGAGCGCGGGCCTTGCAGCGTTCGAGTCCGTGCGGAAGCTCGCGGGTCCACACCGGCCGACGCTGCTCGTCGTCGGCTTGGTCGTTGCGGCGATCGGAGCATTCGCGAACGAGATCGTCGCGCGCTACAAGATGCGCGTCGGCCGGTCGATCGGGTCAGAGCCCCTGATCGCCGACGGCAGGCACGCGCGCATCGATGCGCTGGCGTCGGTCGCCGCGTTCGCAGGGCTGCTCGGCGTGAAGCTGGGCTGGCGCGCGGCCGATCCCATCGCCGGCCTCGTCATCACCATCGCGATCGTCGCCATCGCGTGGGACGCGAGCCGCCACGTCCTCGCGCGCGTGATGGACGCCGTCGATCCGTCGATCGTCGCGTCGATCGTGCACGCCGCGACCGAGACGCCGGGGGTCGCCGGCGTGGGCCGCGTGCAGGCGCGGTGGGTCGGCCGCTCGCTCCACGTAACGCTCACCGTTGCCGTGGACGGAACCGTGTCGGTGGCCGACGCGCACGGGATCGCGGAGGCGGTCCACCACCACATCATCCACGACCTTCCCGGCGTGGCTCAGGTCGACGTTCACGTCGATCCGTGGGAGGCGCACGCGCAGGACGCGCATCGCGCGACGGCCGCTCATCCGCCCGTCCGCCGGGACGAGCACGGGCACGACCACTAAGGCGTTCTTCCCGAAATTCTCGATCGTGCCGCGCGCATCCGACGCTGCTACCGTCGCGCGCACTGGCTCCTTCCCTCGTCATGTTCAGCAGACCGGATGCGATGGAGACGAAGGAGCGGATCGAACCGATCGACGTCGAGCAGCCCGACCCGGCGCGCGCGCCCGGATCAGTGCTGCAGCTCGTACGCGCGCGCATCGCGCAGCACGTGCGCTTCCATCCGCGTGAGGCGTTTGCCCTGGCGGTGCTGGGTTTGCTGCTCCTCACCGGGGCCGGCCTTGCGTATGCGCGCGCGCGGCCCGCTGCCGGAGTCTCGCCGCCCGCCGTCGCCGTCTCCTCGAGCGCATCGCCGGCAGCGTCCGGTGCGGCGAACACGATCGTGGTCGACGTGGTCGGCGCCGTTCGCAAGCCGGGCGTCTACGACTTCGCACAAGGCGCGCGCGTGATCGACGCCGTGCGCGCGGCCGGCGGCTTCTTGCGCGACGCCGGGCCGCAAGCGATCAATCTCGCGCGCCCGCTCGTAGACGGGGAACAGATCGTGGTGCCGAAGAAGGGCCAGGCACCGGCCGCAGCCGCGCCGGGTGGTGCGTCGGCGCAGCAGCCCGGCGGCAAGGTGAACATCAACAGCGCGACCGAGTCCGACTTCGAGAACCTGCCGGGGATCGGTCCGGTGCTGGCACAGAAGATCGTCGACTACCGCGACCAGCACGGCCCCTTCCGCAGCATCCAGGACCTCATGAAGGTCTCGGGCATCGGCCAGAAGAAGTTCGACTCCCTCCAGGCTTACGTCACGGTCTGACGTGGACCGGCCGTCGGTCGGCGCCGCGCGCCTCTTCGTTATCGCGGGCGCGCTGTCGGCCGGTGTCGTGCTGGCCGGCGTGTTCCGTCCCGCGGTGCTTGCTGCGATGCTTCCGGCAGCGCTGGCCTTCCTCGTCACCGCGTGGCGGCGGACCGTCGTTGTTCTCCTCGCAGCCGCGCTCGCGCTCGGGTTCGCGCTCGCCGGGCTCCGTCTCGCTTCGATCCAAGGGAGTGCGCTCGCGCACGGCGCCGTGCGGAACGCGGACGCGCTCCTCACCGGCCAAGTCCTGACCGATCCGGACATCGGACCGTCCGGCGCGCGCTTCGTGCTGGGCGTTCGAGCAGCCGTCGTCGACGGCCGGGCCGTGAAAGTCCGCGAGCGCGCGCTCGTCACGCTGCGCCCGCCGCCGCCTCGTCTCCCGCGGCCGGGCGACCTGCTCCGCATCGACTCACGCCTGCGCGCGGTGTTCTTCCGGGGCCTCGATGCGGCCGGGCGCGCTTCTGCGCGGCGGCTCATCCATCACGGCGTGTCTGCGCGCGCGTATGCGTCGCCGGACGACGTGACCAGGATCGGCCGCTCGCACAGCCCGATCGTCGTGATCGCCGAAGCAGGACGAGCAGCCGTCCGGCGCGCGGCGCGACACCTGCCCGAAGGCGAGCGCGGGCTGCTGCTCGGAGTGACGATCGGCGATACGAGCGAGCTCGCGCCCCAGGTCGACCTCGACTTCCGGGCGACCGGTCT
>VAYV01000242.1 GCA_005883175.1 Actinomycetota bacterium | reverse complement strand
GCTGGGCGTCCCGAGCTTCGGCGTGCCGAGCCCCGGGGGCCAAGGAGCCGGCGCGCCTCCGACGGGGACGCCGCCTGTGTCGAGCACGCCGCCGCCTGCGGGTCAGCCGTCACAGCCGGAGATCATCGAGGACTACTACCCGATGGTGCAGCCGGCCAAGCCCAAGCCGCCGCCCAGGCAGCGAAGCGGCCTCGGGATCTCGCGGATCATCCTGATCTGTTTCCTGGTGCTCGCTGCGCTCGGTTGGCTCGTGCGCACGGTCCGTCATGCGAGCGCGACTCCGGCCGACAAGTCGGCGTGCACCTCGATCCTTACGGCCGCCCAGAATGGAACGCTCCTGGGTGACCCAAACATGATGGCTTCTCTCTCCCAAGCAAACGACAAGGCCCTGTATGCCGCATACGGCCTGATGCTCACCGACTTCAACGCGAAGAACGGCGCCGAGTTCGTGACCGATTTGAACCAAGCGATCAACCGGTGCAACCAAATCTCAACCGATTTCAAGTCCGGCTTCAAGAGCTTCTGCGATAGTCATCCAGGATTATGCAAGCAAACGTTCCACATCGGTCCGTTCTAGGAGGCACGTGATGAGCTTCGTTTGGCGCCGCTCTCTTCCCTCGCTTGCCGGTCTTTCCGGGCTTGTGATCGGCATCGGTTTCGCCGCCGTCGGATTCCTGAACGCGCCGTTGTGGTTCCCGTTCGCGTTCGCGATCGCATGCATGCTGGTGATGTACGGAGTCAACCCGCGGATCATCGAGTGGCTCGTCCCCGCATCGATCATCGAGCAGACGGCCGGCGGGTACGCGACCGATCATCCCCTCGGCCGCATCGTGGCCGCGCGCTGCAAGCAGGCCGGCGTGCCGCTGGTGAAGCTCGGCATCGTGGACGACGGCAACCCCAATGCGTTCACGTTCGGCCACACGCGCGGCGACGCGCGCATCTGGGTCACGCGAGGGCTGCTCGAGCGGCTGGACGAACGCGAGCTGGACGCCGTCCTCACGCACGAGATCGGGCACGTGAAGAACCGCGACTTCATCGTCATGACGGTCGCCGCTGTGGTGCCGATGGTGCTGTACCTGATCTGGGTCGTCGGCCGTACCGGCCGCGATCAAGCGCGTTACGTCGCCATCGCCGCGTACATCGGGTGGATCATCTCGCGCTTCACGCTGCTCGCGCTCAGCCGCGCGCGCGAGTACGCGGCCGACCACTGGTCGTGCCAGGCCACCGGCGACGGCGATGCGTTGTGCTCGGCTCTGGTCAAGGTGGCGTACGGGATGGGCAGCGTCGACGCAGCGCGCAAGAACGAAGCGATCGCGTTGGTCGCAAGCGGCAAGCGCCGCAAGCGGAAGCGCGTCGACACGAAGTCGCTGCGGCTGCAGTCGATGAGCGCGATGGGGATCTTCGACCCGCGCGACGCGGTCGCGATGGAGACGGCGCTCGCCGCCGGCGTCGAGCCGCAGCGCGCGATCGCCGCGTTGCGGTGGGACACGGTGAACCCGTGGGCGCGCGTGCTCGAGAAGGCATCGTCGCACCCGATCGTCGCGCACCGGTTCCAGGCGCTCGAAGAGTCGAAGCTCCCCGGGAAGCCGTCGCGGTGGAGCGTGCTGCGGAGCCTCGCTGCGGTCCCGGCCGAGCAGCGCTGGGAGACGCGCAAGCAGTTCATCGCGGAGGCCGCCATGTACGTCGCCCCGTGGGCGATCCTGATCCCGCTGGTGCTCTTCGGCGCGTTCACAAGCTCCTCGATGTCGATCGCGATCGCGCTGATCGCGGCGGGACTTCTGCTCCTCGTGAAGCAAGGTATGCGATACCCGCGGAAGATCGAGAAGGTCGATCAGGTCGCGTCGTTGATCGAGCGGCTGGACGCGAGCCCCGTCGCAGGCATCGACGTCGAGATCAAGGGACGGATCGTCGGCCGTGGAACGCCCGGGTACGTGCTCTCCCCGGACATGGTCGTGCAAGACGAGTCCGGCTTCGTCCCCGTGCTCTACGCGAACCAGATCCCGTTCGCCCGGGCCTTCTTCGGCCTGTACCGCATCCGCGACTTCATGGGAAGGGACGTCGTCGCGCGCGGCTGGTACCTGCGGAGACCGGGGCCGGTCGTCGAGCTGCGCGAAATCAGAACGTCGGACGGCCACGTCGCGCGTGGCTACGCGTGGCTGTTCCGGTACATCGACGCTTTCTCGCGCGCGCGCTGCCACACGCCGAGGCCGCTCGCGACAACGATCGTCCACATCGTCCCGAGCGCCGCACCGCCCAGCACGTCGGTCAGCCAGTGCACGCGCAGGTACAGGCGCGAGAACCCGATCATGCCGACGAAGGTGACGGCGACCGTCCAGATGATCACCTTCCACTGCCACGATCGTGTCGCGCGCGCCAGCAAGAGCGCCGCCGCGCAGTAGAAGGCCGCGCCGATCGTGGCGTGCGCGGACGGGAAGCTCGAACCGGTCGCGTGCACGAGCGCGTGCACCGCCGGTCGCGGGCGATGCACGATCTCCTTGACGATCCGTTCGAGCGCGAAGGCACCCAGCGGCGCGGCCACGATCACGAACGCGCGCGCCAACCACCGCTTCAGGATGAACGCGATCGCGATCAGCCCTGCGACGATCATGATGAACGGCGTGCCGCCGAAGACCGTGATGACCTTCATCGCGGTCGTGACGCCGCCTTCGGTGTGGCGCATGAGGAAGTCGAGGAGCGGTTGGTCGAGATGGAAGAGGTGCTGACGTTGCGAGATGTCCTTCAGCACCTTCCCGAAGCCGATGCCGATCAGCGTCACGCCGGCGAGTCCCACCGTCAGCTCCAGGCCGAGCGCTTCGCGGGGCAGGAAGCGGCGGCCGAGGAACTCCAGCGGCGCGCGGAACCATCGCAGCACCGGCCGCTGCATCATCCGGTTCCACCACGCGCGCAGCCGCTCGGGGTTGCGCGCGATCCAGCGCGCGATGATCGCGATCAAGACCACGGTCACGATCAACGCGAGCAACAGCGCGCCCGCGCGGCCGGCGACGTGCTGCACGCGCCGGTACTCGTTGCCGGCGAGGTAGCCGAGCAGCGTGAAGCCTGTAGCCCAGATCGCGCCGCCGAGCGCGTTGTAGAGCAGGAAGCTCGGATACGGGATCTGTGCGATACCCGCCATGCCCGGAACCAGAACACGTAAGGCGGCCGTGAAGCGGCCGAAGAACACGGCCTTCCCACCGTGACGCCGAAGGAATGCGGTCGCGCGCTCGCGATGCTCTTGCTTCACGAAACGGCTGAGCGGACCGTCCAGCAGGCGCGTGCCGTAGTGCTTGCCGACCTCGTAGCCGACGGAGTCTCCGATGATCGCGCCGGCGACCGCGACCGCGATGGCCCCGCCCAGCGACACGCGGCCTTGGAAGGCGAGCACGCCTCCGAGGAGGACCGCGATCTCGCCGGGGAAGATGAAGCCGAGGAAGACCGAGGCTTCGAGCGCCGGCAGCGCGAAGATGATCGCGTACGCG
>VAYV01000278.1 GCA_005883175.1 Actinomycetota bacterium | reverse complement strand
GTATCGCTGTTCGACCTTGCAGAAACCCTCGGTATGGCGGCGCTCATCGAGACACACGCCGCCGATGAGGTCGCGCGCGCGGCCGAGGCCGGCGCGCGCATCGTCGGGATCAACACCCGCAACCTCGCGACGCTGGAGGTCGACCCGGCCGTCGTCGAGAAGGTGCGCGCGTCCGTTCCCGACGGCGTGACGCTGGTGGGGGAGAGCGGCGTCTCGTCGCGCGCCGACGTCGAGGCGATGGTTTCGACGGGCGTCGACGCGGTCTTGGTCGGGGAAGCCGTGATGCGCGCGCCCGATCCGGAAGCGAAGGTGCGAGAGCTCCTCGGTGGCTGAGAAACCGGTCATCGCCGCGCTGCTCGAGTATCGGGCGACCGAGCATCCGGATCAGACGTTCGTGAAGTGGCGGGACGAGCGCGTCTCCTGGGGCTCGTTCTACGACGGCGTGCTTCGGATCGCGAGTGGTCTTCGGGCGATGGGCATCGCGCAGGGCGACCGCGTCGCCGTGATGATGCCGAACCGGCCGGAGTTTCTCCTGGCTCACTTCGGCGCGATCTGTGCCGGCGCCGCGCCCGTGCCGGTCAACACCGCGCAGCGTGGCGACACGCTGGCCTACCTCCTCAAGGACTGCGGTGCGCGCGCGATCGTGATCGACGACACGCTGCGCGCGCAGTACGCGGAGACCGGGGCAGGGCTGCTCGAGATCGTCCGCGGCGATGCAAAGGACGCGACGACGTTCGAGCAGCTGCTCTCAACGCCGCCGGTCGATATCGAAACGGACGGTGGCACGTCGTTCGGCGTCCTATACACGAGCGGAACCACCGGGCCGCCGAAGGGCGTGGTCCCGATGCGGACGGACATCACGCCGCTGCTCGCGATGTGGGACGCGATGAACGTGCGCGCGGGCGAGACGATCTATACCTGCCTCCCGCTGTTCCACGGTAACGCGCTTGCGATCTCCGTCCTCGGCGCGATGTTCCTCGACGCGCAGCTCGCGATCGGGGACCGGTTCAGCGCGAGCCGCTTCTGGGACGACGTGCGCGCGTTCGACGCCGTTGAGTTCAACCACGTCGGTGCGCTGATCCCTATCCTGTTGAAGCAGCCCGAGCAGCCCTCGGACCGCGACAACCCCATGCGGACCGTCCTGTCTGCGGGGTGCCCCACGCACTGCTGGGAGCCATTCCAAGAACGGTTCGGCGTCCGCATCTTCGAGCAGTTCTCGATGGTCGATTCGCCCGGGTATCTGATCAACCTCGACGGCAAGGTCGGCTCGATGGGGAAGCCGGCCGCGGGATGCGAGGCGACGATCCTCGGCAACGACGGCGCCGAGCTTCCGGCGGGCCGGGTCGGCGAGCTCGCGTTGCGCGCGGCACAAGGCCGGACGCACTACTACCTGAATCATCCGGATGAGACCGAGCGTGCCTTTCGCGACGGCTGGTTCCACACGGGCGACCTCGCGTCGAAGGATGTTGAAGGTTTCTTCTACTACGCGGGGAGGAAGAAGGGATCGATGCGCCGCCGTGGCGAGAACGTGAGCGCGTGGGAGGTCGAGAACGTGGTCGATCAGTTTCCCGGCGTGCTGGAGTCGGCGGCGCACGGTGTGCCGAGCGAGCTCGGCGAGGACGACATCAAGGTCGTGGTCGTCCCGCGGGAGGGTGCGACGATCGACCCGCGCGCGCTCGTCGACTTCTGTCGCGCGCGCATGGCGAGGTACGCGGTGCCGCGCTACGTGGAGATCAGGCGCGAGATCCCGAAGACGCCGACGCAGCGGCCGCGCTACGCCGAGCTCAAAGCGGAAGGCGTCACCGACCGGACGTGGGACGGCGACGCGTCGTGAAGCGCGCGCTTCTCGCGTTGTCCGTTGCGCTCGCGTTGGCCGGAACGGTCGTGCTTGTGGTTCGCGCGCAGCAAACGGAGCCTCGGCCGTCTCCATCGATCGATCCGCTGGCGGAGTTCAACACGGCGGTCACGCGCCACGACTACCGCCGCGCCTATGCGCTGACCGATCTGCCTCTGCTGAAGGTTTCGGGTGGGTCGTCGGCAGTGACGTTCGCTCACTTCGCCGCCTTCGTGCGGGCGCACGCGTTGGGGCGTTTGGCCGTCGAACAAGGGCTGGTGCACGTTCCGACGACGGACCTTCGCATCACGGCACTGACCGGCCCCCTTCCGAGCCTTTCGGTCGACGGCGTCGGTGTATCGCTGATCGCGCAACGGGTCAAAGCCGGACCCGTTGCGGCCGCGGCCTGGCGATATTCGTATGCGGTCGTCGCTATCTCCGGCCCTCACTCCTTGACGGTCGGCCCCGGGCCGGTAACGGCCGCGAGATCGGTGGCCGGAGTGTTTCGAGGAGACGCAGCCTCGATCGACGTGTCCCTGGTCACGAGCTCGAGCGGCGACCGGCGTGGCACGGATGCTCTTGACTCGGTGATCGGCACCTGCCCGGGCGACGTGTGCGTGGTTACGCCGTGCACCGGTCACGGTCCGGAATATGTGCTGGACGCGCAAGGGCAGACGCCGGGTCTGAGTGGGAAAGAGCAGACGGCACAAGTGCGCGCGCGCTTCGTCTTCGGATTCGTCGGCCGGCTGAGGGGGACCCTGCTGGATCGGTGCTGGGTGTCCGCTCGGTAAAGGGGAGGTTAGGTCCTTCCCACGGCGGCCGAGGCGGTTTACTCTCCTCGAACGTGGCGGCGACGGGGAGGGGGTCGGCGGTCGAGCGCCTGTAGGACGGTCGTGTGTAGGGGGAGCCATATGGACGAACGTAAGATCAAGGTGGAGTTCTCGTCTCGCCAAGTGGTCGTCATCGTTGCGTTGATCGCATTGGCAGCCATCATGTTGCCGATCAGCGTTCAAGCCGCGACCGGGAGCTCGGTCAACATCACCGATCCGACCAAGTCGACCTTCAAGGCCAAGGTCTCCGGGGTCGGCGCGTTGCTGACCGGCATCTGCTCGTGGAACAACATCACTACGCCGACGTGCGCGACGGTGTCGAACCACTCGCTGAATACGGTGGTCAACGGTGGCTTCGTTAACGCCGGCACCGACATCCCGCCGCTGTTCCCGCTCCAGAACGTCCTCGACATCACCAGCTCCACCGCGGACACGTTGCGGACGCAGCCGTTCGACCCGAACGAAGAGGTCGAGATCACGAGCATCACGCTGGGCAACCTCGGGACGCAGCAGCTGAACGTCGAGATCATCGCGCACAACGCACCGGGTGCGAACTGCACGGGCAGCGGAACGAGCTTGCAGGTCATCACGATCGTGCCCGTTCCGATCAACCAGACGGTGCACGTCTCGTTCCCGCAGCCGATCGTGGTCCCCGGCGACGGCAGCAACTCGTTCTGCATCGACGGGAACTCGTTCGGTGCCAACACGGCCGGCGGCGATGTGAAAGCCACCATCGTCGGCTACGAGTTCTGATCATCTCGCTTTGAGCGTGGGGGCCGCGTGCGCGGTCCCCACGGTTTTTCCGCCGAAATTACCCACGGGCTCGCTGCTAGACTCCGCGCGCGATGGCGCGCATGAACACAGATCCCGACGCCGGCGGTCACTTCGGCCGCTTCGGCGGCAAGTACGTTCCCGAAGCGCTCATGCACGCGCTCGATGAGCTCGAGCAGGCCTTCACCGACGCGCGCGCAGACGACGATTTCAATGCCGAGCTCGACACGTTGCGCCGCGAGTACGCAGGCCGGCCGACGCCGCTCTGGCGCGCGCGCAGGCTGACCGAGGCGTGCGGCGGCGCGCGCATCTACCTCAAGCGTGAGGACCTCGCGCACACCGGCGCGCACAAGATCAATAACGTGCTCGGTCAGTGCTTGCTCGCCCGCCGGATGGGCAAGAAGCGGATCATCGCGGAGACGGGCGCCGGGCAGCACGGGGTAGCGACCGCCACGGCCGCGGCCCTGTTCGGACAAGAGTGCATCGTCTACATGGGTGAGGAAGACACCCATCGCCAAGC
>VAYV01000277.1 GCA_005883175.1 Actinomycetota bacterium | reverse complement strand
CGCTGAACCGGACCGGCGATCTGGATGTCGGGCAGCCTCTTGAACAACTCTTCGAACATCACTTTGATCTCGAGCTGCGCGAGGCTGAACCCCATGCAGAAGTGCGGGCCGCCGCCGCCGAACGCCACGTGCGGATTGGGCGACCGGCTCACGTCGAAGTCCATCGAGTTCCCGAATACCTCTTCGTCACGGTTCCCCGACGTGTACCAGAGCACGCACTTCTCGCCGGCCTTGATCTGCTTGCCTCGCAGCTCGAAGTCCTGCGTTGCCGTGCGACGGAAGTAGTTCACCGGAGACACGTAACGCAACATCTCGTCCACCATGGGCTGGAACAGGTCCGGCTGTTCCTTCAGCCGCTCGGCTTGATCGGGGTGCTCGCACAGCGCACGCATCCCGCCGGCGATGAGGTTCCGAGTGGTTTCGTTGCCGGCGATCATCAGCACGACGAAGAACACCGAGATCTCGAGGTCGCCGAGCTTGTCCCCGTCGACCTCCGCGTTGACGATCGCTGAGACCAGGTCCTCGCGCGGCTCGTGACGGCGCAGCTCCGCGAGGAGGTTCGCGTACTGGTTCACTTCCAAGAACGCCTTCTGAGCGGCCTCCATCCCCGGGGAGTACTCGGGGTCGTCGCCGGTACCGATCAGCGTGTTGCTCCAGCTGAAGATCTTGTGGCGATCCTCCGGCGGCACACCGGCCAGCTCGCAGATGACGATCAACGGAAGCTCGGCGGCGATCTCGGTGACGAAGTCGCACTCCCCCTTGGGACCGACGTTGTCGAGGATCTCGGCCACGACCTCGCGGATCTTGTCTTCGAGCGCGGCGATCATCCGCGGGTGGAACCCTTTGCTGACGAGGTTGCGCAGACGCGTGTGCCCCGGCGGGTCCATGTTGATGAGCATGAGCTCCGCGCCGTTCTCGGGGTCGCGGATGTGCATGCCCTTGCCGGACGAGAATCCCTGGAAGTTCTTCGACGCCTTGACGATGTCCTCGTGCTTCGTGAAGCACCAGTAGCCGGGACCGTCGGGCTGGGTCTGGAAGTGGACCGGATCGTTCGCTCGGAGCCATGCGAACTGGTCGTGTGGGACCGCCTTTCCCCACACCTCGAGGTCGTTCAGGTCGATCTTCATGGCGTCTCCAGTCCCTCGTGCCATGGCTAGAACACGTTTCGGTTGTCCAGTAGAACACGTTCTCGTTTCTGGTGCAAGGCCGCTCGACCTCCTGGGTCGCATTGCCGGCAAGACTAGAATGTGTTCTACTTTTTCCCTTTTGACCGAGCAGCCACACCTCTTGGTTGAGCAGGACGGACACGTCCTCACGCTCACGATGAACCGCCCCGAGGCGAGGAACGCCCTCAGCGCCGAGATGGTCGTCCGGCTCACGGACGCCTGGCAGCAGATCAACGACGACCCGACGATCCGCGTGGCCATCCTGAGCGGCGCCGGCGGCCACTTCTCCTCGGGAGCCGACCTGAAAGCGATGGCAGGTGGCTACGGCGACGACAACGAGTGGACCCAGCGGTCGCGATCCGATCCGGAGATGCCGTGGAAGGCGCTCTTACGTAACTACCGTTTGACGAAGCCCCTCATCGCAGCGGTCGAGGGCTACGCGGTTGCGGGCGGCACGGAGATGTTGCAAGCCTGCGACATCCGCGTCGCGGGCGAGAGCGCGCAGTTCGGTCTGTTCGAAGTAAAGCGAGGGCTCTTCCCTATCGGTGGCTCGACCGTTCGGCTGCGCCGACAGATCCCGTACACGCGCGCGGCGGAGATCCTGCTCGTCGGTGATTTCATTCCGGCGCGCGACGCGCTCGAGATGGGATTGATCGGCCGCGTGGTGGCGGACGGCGAAGCGCTGAAGGCCGCGCGCGAGATCGCGGACAAGATCGCGGCGAACGGACCGCTGTCGGTTCAAGCGATCTTGCGCTCGCTGCGCGAAACGGAAGGCTTGACCGAAGAGCAAGCCCTGCAGAAGGAATTGGAGATCGGCCTGCCTGTCTTCGGCACCGAAGACGCGAAGGAAGGGCCGAAGGCCTTCGCCGAGAAGCGCACGCCGAACTTCAAAGGCAAATGACGCGGGCCGCACGCGAGCGGCTTGCCGCTGCGATCAGAACGCTGGTCGCCCACGCGGTCGAGGCGGATCTCGAAGGCCCTGACTCGGAGCGCGCATCCGACGCGCTGGAGAGGGTCGTTGCCGATCTTGATGCGTTGCCGAGGCGTGGGCCGAAGAATCCAACGAAGCCCGAGTTCGACGACCTGCAGCAGAACTTCGGCTACGACCCGGTCGTCGGGAAGTCGAACCCGATCGCACCGCCGGTCGAGATCACGTGGGGCGACGACAAGGTCGTGCACGGGCGCGCCAACTTGGACCGGCAATACGAAGGTCCGCCCGGATACGTCCACGGCGCGATCATCGCGGCGATCTTCGACTTGCTGCTCGGCATGGCGAACGCGGTCGCAGGCAATCAGGGGATGACCGGCACGCTCACGATCAAGTACCGGCGCCCGACGCCGCTGAAGACGGACTTAGACATCACCGCCCGCGTGATCCGCACCGACGGCCGGAAGGCGTTCACATC
>VAYV01000276.1 GCA_005883175.1 Actinomycetota bacterium | reverse complement strand
ATCCTGGTTGTGAACGACGAGGGGTACGGCATGCTCCGCTTCGACGAAGAGGAACGCTTCGGCCGGACGTTCGCCGCCGACCTTGCGACACCGGACTTCCCGGCGCTGGCGAAAGCTTTCGGAGTCGGCGCGCGCGCGTGCACGCCGAAAGACGTGGGCGACGCCCTCGCGTGGGGCTTCGCGCGGAAGGGGCCTGCGCTGATCGAGATGCGCGCGCGCTTCGCGCCGCCGCTGACGACGTCGCCGCGGTGGCCGCTCAAAGGGAAGAAGGAGGCGCGGCCATAGGCCCGCTCGACGGGATCGTCGTCGCCGACTTCTCGCGCGTCTTGAGCGGGCCGTGGTGCACGATGACGCTCGGGGACCTCGGCGCCGACGTGATCAAGGTCGAGCGGCCGGGCACCGGCGACGAGACGCGCGGCTGGGGCCCGCCGTTCGCCGGCGGCGAGAGCGCGTACTACCTATCGACGAACCGCAACAAGCGGTCGGTCGAGCTCGACCTCGCGCGCGCGGACCACCGCGCGGCGGCGGAACGGTTGGTGACGCGCGCCGACGTCGTCATCGAGAACTTCCGGCCGGGCACGATGGAACGGCTCGGCCTCGGCGAAGCGGCGTGCCGCGCGCTGAACCCATCAGTCGTCTACGCGTCGATCACCGGGTTCGGGCTCAGCGGGCCCGCGCGCGACCGTCCCGGCTACGACTTCACGCTGCAAGGCATCGGCGGGCTGATGAGCATCACCGGCGAGCCCGACGGGGATCCCGAGAAGGTCGGCGTCGCGATCAGCGACATCACCGCCGGCCTGTACTGCGCGATCGGGATCCTCGCCGCGATCCGCCACCGCGACCGCACGGGCGAAGGGCAACGCGTGCACGTATCGCTGCTCGGCTCGCAGGTCGCGTGGCTCGCGAACCAAGCCAGCAACTACTTGAACGGCGGCCTCCAGCCGACGCGCATGGGCAACGCGCACCCGAACATCGTGCCGTATCAGGTATTCCACGCCTCCGACGAGCCGTTTGTTGTCGCGGTCGCCAATGAGACGATCTGGCACCGCTTCTGCGCGGCGATCGCGCGCGACGAGCTCTCGGCCGATCCGCGCTTCGCGACTAATGCCGACCGCGTCGCGAACCGCGCGACGCTGACCGAGGACCTCGCGCGCGTTTTCGCCGAGCAGCCGCGCGCAACCTGGCTCGCGAGACTCGACGCCGCAGGCGTCCCGTCCGGGCCGATCAACACGATCGCCGACGTCTTCGCCGACGAGCAGGTGCGCGCGCTGGGCCTCGTGGAGGAGATCCCGCATCCAACGGCCACGACCGTGCGTCTCCCGAAACCGCCGTTCGAGCTCGACCGGACTCCCGCTGAAACCAGACGTCATCCGCCGCTTCGCGGGGAGCACACCGCGGAGGTCCTGCGAGAGCTGGGGTACTCGGACGACGAGGCGCGCGCGCTCATTGCCGACAAACCTGGCGAGACGGGCCGACCCCCCGGTTAGAATCGCGACATGCGCATCGGGATGCTCACCGGCGGAGGCGACGCGCCGGGTCTGAACGCGGTGATCCGCGCCGTCGTGCGCAAGGCTACCGACATCTACGGCGACGTCGTGATCGGGTTCCGTAACGGCTGGAAGGGCGCGATCGACGCCGAGGTCGAGACGCTGACGTCCGAGTCGGTGAAGGGGATCCTCCCGCGGGGCGGAACGATCCTCGGGTCGTCGCGAACGAACCCGTTCAAGGTCGTGGACGGCGTGACCAAGATCGAGCATACGCTCAAGGCCTTCAAGATCGATGCGCTGATCGCGATCGGCGGGGAGGACACGCTCGGCGTCGCGAACAAGCTGTCCGATCAAGGGATCAACGTGGTCGGAGTTCCGAAGACGATCGACAACGACCTCTCCGGAACAGACTTCACGTTCGGGTTTAACACCGCGGTCGAGATCGCGACGGAGGCATTGGACCGTTTGCACACGACGGCGGAAGCCCACCAGCGCGTGATGGTTGTCGAGCTGATGGGCCGGCACGCGGGCTGGATCTCCACGTACGCCGGCATCGCGTCAGGCGCAGACGTGATCTTGATCCCCGAGCATCCCTTCGATCTCGACGACGTGTGTGAACACATCACGCGGCGGCATCAGCGCGGCCGGACGTTCTCCATCGTTGTCGTCGCGGAAGGAGCAACGCCGAAAGAAGGAACGATGGAGACGCTTACCTCCGAAGAGGACTCGTTCGGGCACGTGCGCCTCGGTGGGATCGCGAACGCGCTTGCGCCGGAGATCGAGAAGCGAACCGG
>VAYV01000275.1 GCA_005883175.1 Actinomycetota bacterium | reverse complement strand
CATCCAGCACGTGCAGCCGGTTCCCGAAGAGCTGCTCGGCGAGAACGCGCGCATCTTCCGCAGTGGCGTGAAGAAGCTCGGCCTGCACGGCGAGCCGATCCGCCGGAACATCGAAGGCTGCCGCGGCTGCGGCGTGTGCGCGTTCGGGTGCCCGTCCGACGCGAAGCTCGCCATGCACCTCACCTACTTGCCGCGCGCGCAACACGCCGGCGCGACGATCTACGCGAACACACGCGCGCAACGCATCCTCATCGAGGACGGGCGCGCGACCGGCGTGACCGCGCTGCTGCTCGAACCGACGACGCGCGAGCCGATGGCCAACCTCACCGTGCGCGCGAAGGTCGTCATCGTTGCGTGCGGCGCGATCCACACGCCGAGCTTCCTCGCCGACAACGCCGTCGGCAACGTCTCGGGGCAGCTCGGACGTCACCTGCGGATCCACCCGGCAGCGGCGGTCGGCGCGTACTTCGACGAGGACGTGTACAGCTGGCGCGGCACGCTGCAGCCGTACTACGTCGACGACTGGCACGAGTCGCTCGACGTGATGATCGAAGTCACGTCGAGCGTGCCGGGGGTCGGCGCCGGCACGTTCCCCGGCATGGGGCTCCGGCTGAAGGAGCAGCTGGGCGCGTACCCGAAGCTCGCAAGCGCCGGCTTGTTCGTCAGCGATACGTCGAGCGGCCGTGTGATCCGGCGCGCGGGCAAGGAGCCGGTGATCACGTACAAGCTGAACAAGCACGACACGCGCCGGATGGTGCGCGGGTTGGCGCACACCGCCGAGATCTTCCTTGCGGCCGGTGCGCGCGCGGTGTTGAGCGGCCTGCCCGGCCTCGGACCGGTGACGAGCAAGTCGCAGCTGGACGAGCTGAAGGAAGAAGCCGTGAAGCCCGGCTCGCTGCGCCTGACCGCGTTCCACCCGGTGGGCACCGCCCGCATGGGGGCGGACGCCGCGACCAGCGTCGTCGGCCCATGGGGCGAGGTCCATGGCGTGCCGGGTCTGTTCGTGTCGGACGCGAGCGTGCTGCCGGGTTGCCCGACGGTGAACCCGCAGATCACGATCATGGCCTTCGCCACGCGGACGGCGGACTACCTGGCGCGACACGGTTCGAGCTACTTCTAAGAGGGAAGAATCCCTCCGACGTCGAAGTTCGCAGAAGTACCCGTCCGCGACACGAAAGGCCCCCGTCATGTCCGTCGAAGCAGAAACGACTGCTCTCGTAAGCGTCGGAGACGAAGCCCCGGAGTTCAAAGGGCGCGACGACTCCGGCGAGCTCGTCACCCTCAGCGATTTCCGCGGTAAGAAGAACGTCCTGCTCGTCTTCTATCCCTATGCCTTCTCGGGCACGTGCACGAAGGAGTTCTGCCGGCTCCGCGACGAGAACCCCGACCTCGAAGGCCTGAAGGACACCGAGATCATCGGGATCTCCTCCGACCCGGTGCACAGCTTGCGCGCGTGGAAAGCGCAGGAGCACTACGTGAACCGGTTCGTGAGCGACTTCTGGCCACACGGAGCGATCTCGCGTGCGTACGGCGCGTTCGACGAGCGGATCGGTGCTCCCGTCCGCAACACCTTCCTGATCGACAAGGAAGGCGTCGTCCGGTACGCCGAGCACAACGGGATCGAAACGCTCGCGATCGCGCGCGACCAGAACGCGTGGCGGTCGGCGATCGAAGCGCTGAAGTAAGCCGCGGCCCTCTAGGTCCTGTCATGAGGTGCACAAATAGTGCGCACAGATGACAAAACCGCGCGCTAGGCTGCGCGAGTGCCATGTATGCGTTGTGGCCGCGTGCAAGAGGACCCGCCGCAAGGCAAGCCCTCGCCGTGGGCGCGCGCGGTCGTATCCGGCGAGCAGGTTCTGATGTGCCCGGTGTGTCAGTCCGAGCAGCCCGACTGGCTCGACGCAGCCGAGCGATGTCCTAACTGTGGCTACAAGAAGCTGACGTTGAAGCTGGGGTTCCGCGTGTGCCCGAAGTGCGGGCATAGCTGGGAGTGAGCGTGGAGCTCCCTTCGGAAGGTCGCGTAATCGTCTCGGCGTGTCTCGCCGGCGTGGCTTGCACGCACGAAGCGGAAGCGAAGACGCGCGACTGGGCCGTCAAGCTTGTTGCCGAGGGGCGAGCTGTTCTCGTATGCCCAGAAGTGGCGGGCGGTCTTCCGATCCCGCGGCCTGCCGCCGAGATCGTGGACGGGTCCGGCGTGGATGTTCTGGCCGGCAGCGCGCGCGTTATCAGCGAGACGGGTGAAGACGTCACCGAGAACTATCTGGCCGGCGCGCGCAAGGCGGCCGAGGCTGCGCGTGGTGTGGGCGCGCGCCTGGCGATCCTGAAAGCGCGAAGCCCGTCGTGCGGTTGCGGCGAGATCCACAGCGGGAAATTCGACGGTGAGTCTGACACGTCATAGCCCGAGCCTTGGTCGAGCGAAAAGGACGCCATGCTGCTTTGCAGCCGCGGCCGCCGGCTCGGCGTCGATGCGTTTAGATGTCACGAGATCGCGCATAGCGCCATCCATTGACACATGGACGCTCAACAGAATCTTCTCCGCAGCGCAGCGAGTTCGATCAGCTAGTGCAGAAGATTCGAGACCCGCAACAGAAGCATGGAACCGCGTGCCGCCGGGAGTTAGCTGACGACGACGTGCACCATCCAGAGGCGCTGCGGGATCCCGCACATCGGCGTCGTGTGAAGACACGCGTAATCGGTGGAACTCGTGATGTCGGTGCGTCCCGACTTTTCCGCGTGGAACGTCGCATCCACCCGCTGACCGGTTGGGTACCCGCCGGACGAGCTCACCCTCGTCAACACGTCGCCTTGGGCGGTCGGCGGAACATATTCGGAAGGCAGAGAAACCTTCACGACGTCACCGACTTTCAGCTTGATGGTGGCCCCCGAATCCGACTCGACGAGAGCGCGCGAACCTGAATAGGTCGGCCTAGGGGAGGGTTTTACGCGGCCCGACGGGAACGGCGTCACAACGGTGGCCGGGTTGGCCGATGCCGTACCCACGACGACCGGCGGCGACTCACTGGCGGCCGGTGTTGACGACGCGGGACCGATCGCCCCGGTCGAAGTTGCACAGCCGCAAAGGAAGAGGAGCGCAGCGGCAGCAGAGTTCAAGCGCACGGATCTCACGTTCTTATGACGATCGAGCCGGCGCATCCGTTCGCGCCCGCCTAGGGCCGCTCGAACATCGTGTGCGTTCGTACCGTTTTGAACCCCATCTTTTCGTAGACCGGGTAGCCCAGCGCCGATGCTTGCAGGTACGAGATGCGCGCGCCCTTCTCGGCGGCCGCCTTGATCGCGTGACCCGTCATGACGTTGCCGAGGCCCTTTCCGCGATGCTG
>VAYV01000274.1 GCA_005883175.1 Actinomycetota bacterium | reverse complement strand
GCTGGAGCTTGTACCGCTCTCGGAACGGCTTGCCGATGCCTTTGTAGCCTTCGGGGAACACGCCGACGATCTCGCCCGCGTCGAGCAGCCGGGTCGAGTCTTCCGCGCACGCAAGCGTGTTGCCGCTCTTGCGCGCGATCTCACCGACGAACGGGAGCCGGAACGGCAGATCGGCGGCGAGCAGCCTGCAGTGTCTGCCGGTTCCCTCGTAGATCGCGAGCTTCATCATGAGCGCGTCCAGCGGCAGCGTGCCGGAGTGATTCGAGACCAGCAGAGCGGGGCCGCTCGCAGGGATGTTCTCGAGCCCACGCTGCTCCACGCGCCACCAGCGGTCGAAGAGCGGCCGGAGGATGGGCAGCAGCACGTTCTCGGTGAGGTCGGGGTCGAACCCGAAGTCGTCGACCGCGTACGCGCCCGTTACGCGTCGTCGCAAGAATGCGAGCGCGCGCTCCAGGTCCGCCTCGAATCGAGACGGTGCCGGAGTGGCAGCCCGTCCGGCCGCCGGCTCGTGACGCTTGCAGTATCCGGACGCACCTGCGCGGTTCCGACACGGACGGCCGTCCGCGGTGCGACCGCGGCACAGCTGCGGGTCGGCACGGCGACCGTCTTGGATCCGGATGACTTCCGCTCCTGCCATCGTCTACACCTTCGCCGCGTCCGGCGCGCTCCGCCTGCGGCTGAGTCGCGCCAAGAAATCGTAGAGATCCTTCTCCCACTGCTCGGCTTGCTCCTCCGAGAACACCTTCGCGAGCTTGCTCCGCGTGATGAAGTCGCGCAGCGCTTCCGTCGTTGTGTAGCGCGGCGTGTAGCCGAACAGTGTCTTCAAGCGATGCACGTCGCCGACGCGACCCCACTGCAGGAATTGAAGCTGTTCGGGCGAGAAGTCGACGAGACCCGTTTGCCGGACGGCGCTGCCGATCAAGTTCATGAACGGTGTCGCGATCGGGATCGCGACCTTCCCCGCCATGCGGAGCGCCTGCGACATGTACACGACACCGTCACCGGATGCGTTGAACGTTCCCGGATGCTGCTCTCTGGTCGCGCGCACGAGGATCTCGATCGCGTCCTCCTCGTGGAGCAGCTGGATCCGCGGATCGAATCCGAGCGCGGTCGGCACCACCGGCAGCGAGAAGTAGCGCGTGAGCGGCGTGTCGATCTGCGGCCCGATGAAGTTGGCGAACCGCAGGATCGTGAGGCCGACGTCCGGCCGGCGGCGGCCGAAGCTGCGCGCGTAGTTCTCGACCTCCCACGCGTCTTTCGCGTACCCCGTCCGCGGGTGCGAGCTCGGACCGACGTCTTCGGGGAAGATCGACGGATCCGTTGGATCGCTGCCGTACACCGCCGTCGTCGACTTCATGACGACCTTACGCAACTTCTCCGCCTTCTGGCACGCGGCGAACAGCTGCATCGTCCCGATGACGTTGATCTCTTTCATCTGCGCGCGCCCGCCCGCACGTCCCGGCGTCGCGATAACGGCGGCGTGCACGACGGTATCGACTTCGGTCGCCTGAAGCACCTTGACGATCAGTGGGTTCCGGATGTCTGCGCGCACGAACTCCGTGCGCGTGAGTTCCACGCTTGGCGGCTCGAGGTCGACGCCGAAGATCTCACCGACGTCGGGATCTTGCTCTAGCCTGCGCGCGAGATGCCCGCCGAGGAACCGGGATATCCCCGTGATGAGTACGCGTTGCTTCGCCACTCTCTCCCCTCCGACCCCTTCCGCGCCAGGATAATCGGAGGAGCCGCTCAGCACATATCGGCCGTGTTAATTCCCGGCGATCTGGACGCGCGCGACGATGACCGGATCGCCCCGCCGCGCTTCGAGCGTGCTGCGCGCGTTGCCCATGTTCACGGCGATCGTCAAGTGACGATGTGAATCCTCGAGCAGGATCAACCCGCCCTTCTTCACTTCACTGAACGCTTGCGAGTACGGCGCTCTGAACGAGCGGCCTCCGACGCGCACCTCGGTCTCGTCGCCGAGGATGACGCCGATCCCTTCGAGCTCGGACCGGCCGAAGTTGAGCTGGAGGTTGCCGAAATGATCGATCTGCACGACGCGCGCGTGGATGTGGTCGTCGTCGACCTTGGCCGGCGGCATCTCGATGCGGATGAGCTGGTCCACCGGGACGGCGGATCCGGCCTCTTCAAGATCCATCCCGAGCGCGATCCGGGCCGCCACCGGCGCGAAGATGTCGCGTCCGTGGAACGTCCGGCTCGGCGCCTCGAGGAACAGCGACTCGTTCGTTATGGCGAACGCTCGTGTCGCGCCTCCGAGGGCTTCCGCCGCGAGGGAGAGGACGCCGTTATCAGGGCCGACGAGCGGCGATCCGGAGCCGGTCTCGATGACGACCGCGCGCCGGGGCGTCCCCACGCCCGGGTCCACGATCGCCAGGTGCACGGCTGCCGGCATGTATCGAACGGCTTGCGCGAGAACCGTTGCCCCGGCTGCGACGTCCTGCGGGGGGATCCCATGGGCGATGTCCAGGATCTCAACCTCGGGTGCGAAGCGTTTGACCACGCCCCGGCAGACCCCGACGAACTCGTCTTCGAGCCCATAGTCGGAAAGGAACGTGATGAACCGGAAGGTCGATGCCACGCCTCCCCCTCACCCGGTCCCGGCGCGCGGCCGGCGGCCGCGCTACGTCTTCTGACGACGCTGC
>VAYV01000254.1 GCA_005883175.1 Actinomycetota bacterium | reverse complement strand
GTCGTTGATGTGGACCGTGACGCGCGGGTCTTGGTAGGGGTGGTCCGGATTGAGCGCCCTTCCGATCTGATAGAGGCGCGGATCGATCTCAACTGCATCGACGTGCTGCGCACCCATCGACAAGGCGATCGCGACGTCGGCGCCATTCCCAGCGCCTACGATCAAGACATTCTTCGGCGTCTGCTTGAGGTGGTGATAGGCAAGAAAGTAGACGGGCTCCGATGCGAGCCTCTGAGAGGTTGGCTCAATGGTTTGATGTGGGATCCCATTCACCTGGATCCCAATCACGTTGGTCGCCGGAGACCGAATCAGGGTGACCTTGTAATACGGCGACCAACTGTCGTTCGCATTCAGTGGTTCAGCAAGAAGCAGGACAACGAGGGCGAGGACTGCCACGCCTTGCAACAGGGTTGTCGCCTTGCCGCTCAGAGCCATGAACACCACGCCCACGACGATCCCCCACACGACGGAGGGCGCGCGCAGGAATGAAAGGAGAGAAAAGAACCCGATCCCAAGGATGCTCCCGAGGATGTCGTATCGGTACGCCTCGAGTGCTTCGAACTGGATGAACGTGCGCGCGACGCCTTCGGCGATCATCGCCATCGCTGCGGCGACAGCCACGAAGACGATCGGAAGCGAAAGCCACGTCGGGAGCCCGTGCGACGGGCCCGAACCGAAGAAGATCAGTTGCGCGCCGGTCCGAACGATGCGTGCGGGGAAAGCCCGGATGAATATGACGAGAAGGGCCAACGCGAGCGGCGCCCATCTGAACAGGTTGACTTTGGAGCGCGCGCGCAAGAAGCCGACGCCGATCCCGAGGAAGCTTCCGAGCAGCACGAAGTTCGAGAAGTAGGACAGATAAACGATGTTCGAGCCCGTCCACCGGATGAGCGCAAGCTCAACGAAGAGCATGAGGAAGCTCAGGAGGACGAGCCGAGCTCTCAGCTGAATCTGGGTTTCGGCAGCCACGTCCCGCGCACTCTACTGGACGAGCGAGCCGCTGTAAGAGACCTCCGGTGCGGGGACACGACGAGGTCCTTGGGTACCATCGGGCTCGTGACAACCGCACCCTCGGCGTCCGACACCGATCGCCGTTTCTCGCTCAAACCGGCGCACGTCGTCGGCTTCGCGGTCCTCGGTTCGATATTCGCGAAGTCGATGGCCGAGAAGCTCGCCGAGCACGATATGTGGTGGCACCTCAAAACCGGTCAGCTGATCGTCTCAACCCATCATCTGCCGTCCACGGATCCGTATTCGTTCACCGTTGTCGGGAAACACTGGGTCGTTTCGCAGTGGTTATCCGAGGTCCTCGTGAGAGGGATCCAGGTCCTGCTGGGCCTTCGGGGAGTCATCGTGTGGCGGTCGGTCATGCTCCTGGCAACGTACGCAGTCATGGCGTGGCTGTTCGTCAAGATCGGCGGGAACACGCTGTCGACTTGGGCGCTCATCGCTCTCGCGGCGTACGCGGGCGTTCCCGCGTGGATCGAGCGGCCGATCTTGTTCTCGTTCTTGATCTTCGCGATCGTGTTGGCGATCACCCTCCGGCAGTCACGGCGCGTGTGGTGGTGCATCCCGCTCTTCGCGCTGTGGGCCAACCTGCACGGTCTCGTGATCCTGGGGATCGGTTACATGTTCTTGCTTACCGCGACGGAGACGATCAAGGCATCTCGCGGCTCCGGCGACCACGCATGGGCCCGCCGCTTGGACACGGTCTCGCTCGGCTGCCTCCTCGCGACATTCCTGAACCCGTACGGGCCGAAGCTGATCGCGTATTCGTTCGGCTTGGTCAAGACGGTTTCTTCGACGGCGTCCGAGTGGGCGTCACCGAACTTCCACGAGAGCCTCACGTACCCGTTCCTGCTCCTCGCGCTCCTCGCGCTCGCCTCGGTAGCACTCTCGCCTCGGCGACCAGACCTGACGGACGTTGTTCTCGCTATCGCGTTCCTCGGCTTCGGGCTGTACGCG
>VAYV01000253.1 GCA_005883175.1 Actinomycetota bacterium | reverse complement strand
GCGCGAAGGAGTCGCTGAACGGCATCGACCCCGTCGACGTGAAGCGGTCGTACCGCTTCGAGCAAGGGTTCACGTACGAGCTGAACCTGTCCGGCGTCTCCGACGAAGCGCGCCAAGCCTTCATCGAGAAGCGGGACGCGAAGTTCGAAAAGTGACGGCGGACAAGCGCGTTACTCTTGATGAGATCGTCTCGTCGCTGTCCGACGGGATGACGATCGGGATCGGCGGTTGGGGCTCTCGGCGAAAGCCGATGTCCATCGTGCGCGCGATCGCCAGATCCACTTTGAAGGATCTGACCGTCGTGTCGTACGGCGGGCCCGACGTTGGCTTGCTGTGCGCCACCGGCAAGGTGAAGCGGGTCGTGTTCGGGTTCGTCACCCTTGACTCGATCCCGATCGAGCCGCATTTCAGGGCTGCTCGACAAGCGGGTGCCGTCGAAGTGACCGAGTATGACGAAGGCATGTTCTATCTCGGGTTGCTGGCGGCGGCGTGGCGGGTGCCGGTCCTGGCGACGCGCGCGGGGCTCGGCTCGGACATCATGCGGGTGAACCCGCAGCTGACGACGGTGCAGTCTCCCTATTCCGACGAGCAGCTTGTGGCAGTGCCCGCGCTTCAGTTGGACGCCGCGTTCGTGCACATGAACCGCGCAGATCAGAGAGGCAATGCTGCGTTCCTGGGACCCGACCTCTACTTCGATGACGTCTTTCTTATGGCCGCAAAGCAACGATTCGTCTCGACGGAGCGGCTCGTCGAGACGGGTGATCTCCTCCAAGAGGCCCGGGTGCAACAGTTGCGGGTGAATCGAAGCATGGTGGACGGAGTCGTTCACTCACCACATGGCGCGCATTTCACGTCATGCGAGCCGGATTACGGCCGCGACGAGGATTTCCAGAAGCTGTACGCAGGTTCTGTCGGGGATGCGTGGGCGCCGTTCTTAGCGAGATATATCGACGTTGACGAGAGCGCTTATCAGGCAGCGGTGGCACAGTGACTTTCGAAGCAACTCTCGCCGAATACTGCGTGGTCGCGTGCGCGGAGGCGTTTCGCGGCGACGGGGAAGTGTTGGCGTCGGCGTTCGGCTTCATCCCGACGTTGGGCGCGCGCCTGGCGCGCGCAACCTTCGAGCCGGACCTGCTGTTGAGCGACGGTGAGGCTTATCTGGTCGCGAACGACTTGCCGCTGGGCAGCTCGGACAAAGTCATCGAGGGGTGGATCCCGTTCCGGTCCGTGTTCGACGTCGTGTGGGGCGGGCGGCGGCACGTGATGATGGGCGCGACGCAGCTCGATCGGTACGGGAATCAGAACATCTCGTCGTTGGGCCCGCACGAGAAGCCGAAGGTGCAGCTGATCGGGTCGCGAGGCGCGCCCGGGAATACGGTGAATCATGCGACGTCGTACTGGGTTCCCAATCATTCTCCACGGGTGTTCGTGGAGGAAGTGGACTTCGTTTCCGGGGTGGGAACGAATCGGGGTGCGGTAGACATCAAGCGCATCATTACGAACCTCTGCAGCATAGATTTTGTTAACGCTGATCGGTCGGCCCGGCTTCGTAGTGTTCACCCATTCCACTCAGTGGACGACGTGATCTCGAACACCGGCTTTGATCTCGTTGCTGAAAACGTCACCGAATCAAGAGCTCCCACCGATGAGGAGTTGAAATTGATTCGCGAGGTCCTCGACCCAACGAATCTCCGAGACACGGAGATCAAGTCGTGACGCAGCGCGCGCTCAAAACGCCGCTGTGCGACCTGCTTGGTGTCGACTATCCGATCGTGCAGACATCAAGGAAGTGAAAGACCTCACCGCGTTGCCGTTCGGTGTGAACATGCGCGCGGACCAGCCCGACATCAACGAGCGCGCGGAGCTCCTCATCGCCGAGCGCGTGCGCGTCGCGTCGTTCGCGATGGCGCCCAAGAAGGACGTGATCAAGAAGCTGCGCCGCGGTGGGGTGCTCGTCATCCCCTCCATCGGTGCCAAGCGCCACGCTGAGAAGGTCGCGGCGATGGGTGTCGACGCGGTGCTGGTGCAAGGCGGCGAGGGCGGCGGGCACACGGGATCGGTGCCGACAACGCTCGTACTGCCGCAGGTCGTCGACTCGGTCGGCGAGCTGCCGGTGATCGCCGCCGGCGGTTTCTTCGACGGGCGCGGACTGGTCGCCGCGCTCGCGTACGGCGCGCAGGGCATCGCGATGGGGACGCGCTTCCTGCTGACCGAGGACAACACCGTGCCGCTCAACGTCAAAGAGTTCTACATGTCGCAGTCGGTGAACGACACCGTCGTGACGACGAAGGTCGACGGTGTGCCGCATCGCGTCTTGCGGACGAAGTTCGTCGATGAGCTCGAGTCCGGCGGCCGCATCCGCACGTTGGTGCGCGCGTTGCGCAACGCTCTGGCGTTCCAGCGCGAGAGCCGCACGCCGCTCGTATCGATGATCCGCGAAGGGCTGGCGATGCGGAAGACGTTCGACCTGTCGTGGTCGCAGGTGATCATGGCCGCGAATACGCCGATGTTGTTGCGCGCGGCGATGGTCGACGGTGATCTACGCTATGGCGTCATGGCGAGCGGCCAAGTGGTCGGCCTGATCGACGACCTGCCGACGTGCGCGGGCTTGATCGCGCGCATCATGCGCGAAGCCGAAGACAACTTGCGACGTTTGGGGGCGAGGCCGTCGTGAACGTCGACCCGTTCTCGTCGGAAGCGCTCGAGGACCCGTATCCGCTGTACGACCACCTTCGACGCGAGCAGCCGGTAACCCAGCTCGCCGGCACGGACATCTGGTTGGTTTCGCGGCACGCCGATGTGGTGGAAGCGGCGTCGAAGCCGGAGGTGTTCTCGTCGAATATCTCCGCGGTGGAGTATCGCGCCGAAGGCCCGTACCCCGTCGTGCTGCAAGCGGATCCGGACGCGATCGGCGCGGTGGACGTGCTGGCGACTGCGGATCCGCCGGCGCACTCGATGCAGCGCAAGCTGATGAACCGGGTATTCGTGCCGTCACGGATCTCGGCGCTGGAGCCCATGATCCGAGAGGTAGTCGTCTCGACGCTTGAGAGCGCGGTGGCCGCAGGCGAGATGGAGTGGATGGACGACCTCTCCAACCCGCTACCAGTACAAGTGATCTCGACGGTCCTTGGATTGCCTTCAGCCGACGGTGATCGCCTGAAGCAGTGGGCCGACGCAGGGGTCGATCTGCTTTCCGGCGTTGCGCCGCCCGAACGGCTCGGCGAGTGCTGGCAGCTGATGGTCGGCTTCTTGCAGTACCTACGCGAGCGGCTTGCCGCTGCGACCCCGGGTTCCGTGACGGCCGAGATCGCCGACGCGGTTGCGCGCGGCGACCTCAGCGAGCGCGAAGGCGTCTCGTTGATGCTGCAGCTGGTGATCGCGGGGAGCGAGTCGACGGCGTCGCTGATGGGGTCGGCCGTGCACATGCTCGCGTCCGACCCAAGGCTGCAGGACGAGTTGCGCGCGCACCCCGAGCGCATCGGCGTGTTCGTCGAGGAAGCGCTGCGCCTAGAGTCGCCGTTCCGCGGCCACTTCCGCGTGACGCGAGAGGACACGGTGCTCGGCGGAGTCGCCCTGCCGAAGGGCGCACGCCTGATGCTGATGTGGGGCGCCGGGAACCGCGACCCCCAGACGTATTCGTGCCCCGCCGACCTGGATCTTGGGCGCGAGAAGCCCAAGCAGCACCTCGCGTTCGGGAGCGGGATCCACTTCTGCCTGGGCGCGCCCCTCGCGCGCTTGGAAGCGAAGATCGCGATCGAAGAGCTGCTTGCGCGCGCGTCGAGCGTGGAGCTTGCGGCGGACGAAAAGCCGCGGCACCATCCGAGTCTGTTCGTTAGGCGCTTCGAACGGTTACGGCTGCAGCTCGGTAGCAGATAGGCACGATATATCGTGCCTATTTGCTACCAGCCCGCTCGCAGGTCCGGATCTGGCGGCGTATGTGTCGCCCATCCCGGACCAACTCCTCAGCCGATGACGGTGGATGCGCCGAAGGTCGCGCGCATCTCCGGCACGGTCTGCACCGCGAACGCTTTCTTCGGCAGTCCCAGCGCGCGCAGCTCTTTCGCGATCGGGTGCGTCCCTAGTTCCAGACGTCCGCCGCCGAGGCGCGCGCGCGCCTTGCCAGAGGTCGTCCAGCGCGCCTCGCGCAGCACGCCGTCCATGTAGGTGTAGGTCGGGATCGCGCGCGAGGGGATCGACACCCACCCGCGGCGCACGTCGAGCTGCAGGATCTCCTCGTTGTCGCTCGCCAGCAGGATGCGCGCGCCGCCGGGATGCTCGACGATGTCGATGTCGGCCATGAACTTCGGGAAGCCCCAGATGGTCCGGCCGGCCTCCAGCGTGAACTGCTG
>VAYV01000252.1 GCA_005883175.1 Actinomycetota bacterium | reverse complement strand
CGAAGAACCTACCCGAGGACTGGCGCGGCGAGGCGCGCAAGCGTGGGATCGAGCTTCCGTGGTGACTGCTTAGAAGCAGAGGACGACGCAGGTCTTGGGGCCGGTCGACGACGGCACCGGGTTCGGCGACGTCGAGGACGAGGTCGGCTTCGGCTTCGGCTTGGGGATCGTCAGATACATCTTGCCCCCCGCCTTGTCGACGATGACGGGGTGCTGGGCGTTGTTCGTATAGTCGGCGACCCGATTCTTCGCGTAAGCGAACGCTTCTTCGACGGTAACCCTTCCGTCTCGGTTGGCGTCCGCGTGCCGGCCCGACATGCCTTGCACCGTCGAGAACCATCCGAAGACGGAGTGGTGCAGTGACGGATCTTCATAAGAGAACTCTCTCTTCGTTGAAGAGTACGTGAGAACGCGACCGCTCTTCACCATGCCGGGCTCATCGAACCCGGCTGCTCGACAAGTCGCGAAGTCGAGCCACATGCGCGAGGCCCGTACTCTTCCTAGCTCTTGACCGAGGGTCTTCTCGTAGATCAGCCGGTTGTCGGCCGCCCAGATCGCGACCTCTTTTCCTCCGTCTTCTGTGCTGGACGGCCGCCAGTTCTCGTGACCTGCGTAGTGGAAGACAACCGTCGATGAACCGTCCGTCTTGGAAGCAAGCCACCGGATCGCGTCGACGATATGGGACGCGGTCGCTGGAAGATCCCGAAGCAAGAAGATGTGATCGGACCGCCAGCCAAGCTTCTGAAGATAGGACGAAAGGCTCTCGGCATCCTGCCTCGATCCGACATTGGACGCCGTGCTTCCGGAATAGTCGTTGATCCCGATCAGGACGGCCCAGTAATAGGAGGCCGGAACGCCGCTCGTCTGCCGAGCAGCCGCCTGTTTCGAGTAGTACTTATTGACCCAGGAGCTGCTCGTACTCGCCACGGTAGCCGCTGCCGAGTACGTCCCGTAACTGGAACCGTTCCCATCCGGCGTAACGGGGAACAGACGAGAAAGGCTCCCCGTCCCGTTGGTAGAAGAACCGCCGGGCGCTTTCGTGGCGGTACCGGTTCCTGCTGCCGTCGAAGCGTCTCTACCGGTGCGCGCGAGCACGATCGCTGCCGCACCGAACGCGAACACGACAGCAACGACGCTCGCGATGATCCGGAAGGACTTCTTCTGCACCATCAACCCCCTAGGGCCTCGCGCTCTAAATTCTATATGGGGCGCAGAGACCCTTTTTTGCTCGTCCTAGATGTTGGATAACCAAGGTGTCCACATCGAAACTACCGCTTTGCGATGGTTCCTCAACCGTTCAATCGTGGTCTTCCCTGATATTCGGCTGTGAGCCGAGCGGCTTAAGTACGAGCCGATCATGAGGCTCTTCGATGTCCACGAGCCCTTCGAGACCGCGCTCGACGAAGATCGTCGCGGCTCCGATGGAAACAACGTCGTCCTCTGGCCCCGGCTGGTCGGACAGAGTTGCTTCCATGACCTGACCGGATCGCACCAACCGAACGCGCGCATCCGGATTGAGCCTTCGCGCACCCGCATCCGCGCGCTGAAGGATGTCCTTGGCCCACTCGGTGAACTCGACGGTCAAGCAGTCCCGCTCACGAGTCGCCGTCGTCCTTGCGCTTCAGCTCTTCTTCGCGTCGGCGCAGATCGTCTTCCCACGCTTTGAGACGACGCTGCTCGTCGATGCTCTTCAAGAAGTGCGGCGAGTCCTCGGGTCCGACCGGCCCCGGCGGCGTGCGTTGCGGGCGGGAGGGACGCGACCACGTCGCGCCCGGAGACAGCGCGGCGCCACGCGGGCGCCCGAGGACGAGCCAAGCGATCGACCCAACGTCGGGGACGATGATCACGATCAGCAACCAGACCAGTTTCGGGAGGTTCCGGACGAGCTCGGGCTCGCTCGATATGACGTCGAAGATGCAGAAGATCCAAAGGAAAAGCAGCGCGATGCCGAGCACGCCCTCGCCGAAGATCATGCAGAAACGATAAGCCCCGAAGGTCGGGCGAGCAATGCGGCCGGAAGCAGTAGCCTTGTGGTTCCAACCTTCCCGGGAGAACCGCATGGACGAACAAGACCGCCAGCGCCACGGACGGGTGACCGCTCGCCATCACACCGGTGAAACCGAAGACACGACGCTCCTCGAACGGCGAGATCCGTCGTTCCTGCTGTATCCGGTCGCGCGGGAAGTCGGCGAGAAGCTTGCGCGCGCGGGTCTCGGCGTCATCACCGGCGGCGGTCCCGGGATCATGGAAGCAGCCAACAGGGGCTGCACTGAAGGGGGCGGCCTTTCGATCGGCTGCAACATCGAGCTTCCCTTCGAGCAGAAGCTGAACAAGTGGGTGCAGCTCGGAATCGACTTCCGCTACTTCTGCGTGCGCAAGACAATGTTCGTGAAGTACGCCGAAGGCTTCGTCGTCTTTCCCGGCGGCTTCGGCACGGCCGACGAGCTCTTCGAAGCCCTGACGCTCATCCAGACGGGAAAGATCCTCCACTTCCCCGTTGCGCTGGTGGGATCCTCTTACTGGCAGGGCTTGATCGACTGGCTCAGCGGTCCCGTACTTGGGGAGGGAAAGGTCTCCCCGGACGACCTCGAGCTCTTCCGCGTGTGCGACACGCCGGACGAGGTTGTGGAGCACGTCATGTCGGTGCTGTCTCGCAAGAAGCCGACGGACCCGAGAACCGAGCCGGTCGTGCAACCACACAAGGCCGACGCGCAGTGACCGGGCTCCACACGTTCACGGACGGAGGCCAAACCGCAGCAGACGTCGCGGCCGTCGTCGCCGATTTCCTCGCAGCCGCAACGAAGACCCTCGACATCGCGTTGTACGACTTCAACCTCGCCGACGGAACGGCGGCCACCGTCGTCGGGGCGCTCAAGCAGGCGGCCGCGCGCGGGGTGTCCGTCCGCCTGATGTACAACGTCGACCACTCGATGCCGATCCCCGTCCCTCCCCCACCGAGCACCGATCAGGCTGCGGTCGCGGCTCTCGGCTGCCCGGTCAAAGGGATCTCGGGCGTGCCCAACCTGATGCACCACAAGTACGTCGTGCGCGACGGCGCACACGTGCTGACCGGCTCCACGAACTGGACCGACGACTCGTGGTCGCGCGAAGAGAACGTGATGATCGTGGTCGACTCTTCTGATCTGGCTGCCGCGTACGCTCGGGACTTCGAGCAGCTGTGGTCGACCGAACGCGTCGAGGGCAGCGGCAACTTCGACACGCCGGAGGTCACGATCGACGACGCACGGGTCACACCCTTGTTCTGCCCCGGCCGCGCGCACACGCTCGCGCATCGGATCGCCGGGGCGCTCGGGCGCGCGCAGAAGCGCATCCGGGTCTGCTCGCCGGTGATCACGGCAGGACCGATCCTGGGAACGCTGGCGGAGATCGCCGCGAGCCGCACCGTCGACCTCTCGGGCGTGTTCGACGAGACGCAGATGGAAGAGGTCCTCGCGCAGTGGAAGGCCGACGATCCCGCGCGTTGGAAGATCTCGGCATTCGAATCGCTTATCTCGTCTGCGCCCTTCGGAGGGAAGCGATCGACGCCCTGGGGGCAAGGAACCGTGCACGACTTCATGCACGCGAAGGCCACCGTCGCGGACGACGACGTGTTCATTGGGAGTTACAACCTCTCCCACGCGGGTGAGCAGAATGCCGAGAACACACTGGAGATCCACGACGCCGGCTTGGCCGACCACATTGCGGCGTTCATCGACGATTTACGCGCGCGTTACCCCCGGTGAACCGGGTGTGCGTCAGCCTTCCCCGGGGTAGATAGGTATCTCGATGTACGAGTCTCAGTTGAGCGCGTCCAAAGTTGGACGCCTGGTCGCTTTCAGCGCCGGATTCGCCCTCTTCCTCGGGCTCGTCGCGTCGCCGCTCATCGTCGCCGCGAGCGCTCTGAAGCCGGTCGATCTTCCGTCCACACCGGCCGTTCCGATCAACACGACGATCTACGACGTACACGGCACGCCGATCGCGGTGCTCCACGGCGACGAGAACCGCATCGCGATCTCGGGGAAGCGGATGCCGCTGTCGATCCGCCAAGCGGTGGTCGCGGCCGAGGACCGCCGCTTCTTCGAGCACGGCGGCGTCAGCATCGGTGGGATCG
>VAYV01000251.1 GCA_005883175.1 Actinomycetota bacterium | reverse complement strand
GCATGGCTCGAATCCTAGCGGGCCTAACCGATGCGGTCCGAGCTCACGTGCTCGGGCGACAGCTGGATCAGCGTGTCGTTCCCGTAGGTCTCTTCGCGCTGATACTTGTCGAGGAAGCCGCGCGTGATCTCGTCGTAGCCGTCTTCCCCGAGCGAGATGATCTTCACCGGCCCCCGCACGCTGACGAAGGCATGGCCTTTGTAGCTCGACGGGAACCGCGTGCGGCGTGCCGTCCGCGCGCGGCGTCGCGATGACCGCGATCGGACGCTCGTTGAGGAACTCTTGCCAGGTCAGCGACGTTCCCCTGCAGGCGGCTCGAAGATCTGCACCAAGTTGCCGGCCGGATCGCGCAGCGAGACGAAACGGCCGGACTCCGGCACTTCGGTGACCTCGCCCTCGAAGCGGACGCCGCGCGACGAAAGCTGCACCATCGCTTGGTCGAGGTCATCGACTTCGAACACGACCGTCGCGCCTTCGTTCGGCGGCGCCATCCCGCGCGACCCGTGCAGCGCGATCGTTGAGCCGCCGATGTCGAACTCCGTCCAGTCCTCGCCGTAGCGCGCGCGCAGGTCCAAGCCGAGCACGTCGCGGTAGAAGCCGACGGCCTCGTCCATGTCCTTCGTCCAGTAGAACGTGCTGTGCACGCGCTTCAGCATGTGCCCGCCCTTCGCCGCGCGGAATCTAGCACGGCCGGTACTCAGCCCGGCAAGGGCTCCGGACGAAGATGAACGACGTCCCCCGAGGCCACGCGCACGTCGCCCCGCGACGTTTCCACCACGAGCGCGCCGGTGTCGTCGATCGCGCGCGCGAAGCCGCCTACCGGGTCGCCGGTCGCGCGCTCGACGCGCACGGTCTGTCCGATCGTGGCGCACAAGTCTCGGTACCGGTTCATGACGGCCGCGGGATGACCCAAACCCTCACGGAAGCGATGCAACAGGTCGGCCAGGAGGTCGGGCCGATCGAGACGCACGCCTCCTTCTATCGCGATGCTCGTCGCCGTCTCGGCGCGCTCATCGTCGAATGCCGTCTGCAACACGTTCAAGCCGACGCCGATGATGATGAAGTCGGGCACTTCCGCCTCGGTCAAGATGCCGGCCAGCTTGCGCGGGCCGATCAAGACGTCGTTCGGCCACTTCAGCCGTGCCTCGAGGTTCGTTCGATGCTTCACGGCTTCGGCTGCCGCCACGCCCGCGAGTAGCGGGATCACCGTCCATCCGTCCAACGGGATCTCGGGGCGGACGACCCACGAGGTGTTCAGCGCCTGCCGCGGATCCGACGTCCACCCTCGTCCGAGCCGTCCTCGCGCGGCCGATTGCGTATCCGCGACCACAACCGTCATGTGCGGCGCGCCGGCGCGGGCCAATGCGCGCGCGTCGTCGTTGGTCGAGCCCGTTTCGTCCAGCGTGACGATGCGCGGCGAGACGTCGGCGAGCGCGCGCTTGAACGCGAGGTGGAAGTCTTGCTCCTTGGGCATGGCCCGTACGCTACCGTACGAG
>VAYV01000250.1 GCA_005883175.1 Actinomycetota bacterium | reverse complement strand
CCGGATGCCGTTCGCGTGGACATCGCCCATGGCTGAACTCTTCCGCGGTCCCATCGGCCGGTCAAGTAACTCTATCCGAGCGATGAGGTGGGAACGTTCTCACTCGGACTACGGCGAAAGGCGCCCGCAAGTATTCGTCGGATCGGAGCCCCTGACCGGGATCAATCGGAATTCATGGTCTTTGGATCGGCACTCGACTCCACGGCCGAAACCGTCGCCGATCTGTCGTCTCCGAGTCGGAACTTCAGCCCTAGCAGGGGTCTCGCTTTAGCTGACCAGATCCTGACCGAACCCAACCATCAAGACAACGACAGTGAGGGGAATCGAACTCACTCAGCAGGTCATCGCCGTGCACAAGTTCACCTCAGGCGCGGGGATGACGTGTGAACTCCAGGGAAAGCCCTGTTCCGCATAGACAGAAATTCAACAGCGACCCCAAATTTGTGGAGGTGGGGGGAATCGAACCCCCGTGCTTCGATCTCGGCTCGGAAGCATCTCCGGGCGCAGCCGGCGATTTGGATCTCGGATCTGCCGCGCGCACCGGCGCGCTCGACATCTCCCAGCCCGGTAGGTGTTCTCCCCGGTACCCGGACGCTCCCGGAGAGTGAGCCTGCTAGCGACGCCAGACCCGGGATCGCAGGCTTCTCCCGGCTGACGGCTACCTAATTAGGCAGCGAGCGCGACGTTGTCGGCGCTTGTGTTTAGGTTCCGGTTCTTTAACGAGGACTCCGGAGACCTCGGCCCGCTTCTTCCGAATCGATCGGTCGAAGTCGAATCCATGCACCCCCTATGAAGTTGCCAAGCTCTTCGAAGTGTAACAGCCGCCCCGCGCCGGTTATGCCGCCCTTTTCAGGCGTTCGGGCGCCCTGCCGATGACCTGGATATGGAGTCCTGCTCGTGTGGCGCGCTTCTTCCCGAGAACGCGGCGTGGTGCCCGATCTGCTTCAAGGCGCCGGTGGATGGAGACGACTTGCTCGACGAGCTCCACGACACGTTCCGGAAGACGACGTGGTCGCCGTCCGAGGCCCTCACGGCTCCCAGCGCGCCGCCGGTGCACTCGAGATGGCAGAGCGGTCCGCGGAGCTTCGGCCTGCGCGTGAAGCTGGCGATCTCGTTCGTCAGCATCGGGATAACGGCGCTCGGCGCGATGTCGTTCGGGTTTTTCTTCGTCGCGCCGTGGATCATCGCGACGGCCCTGTTGATGTACGCGACCTGGACGCGCGAGCGCGTCCGCTAGTCCACGAGGGCTACCCCGTGAAACGAAGAGTGTCGAGAACGACTTTGTTGGCCGGTGACGACAATCCATCGACCGGCACCTCTATCACGATCGTCCTCGATCCCACGCGTGCGAATGCCACCCAGGCCGCGCACTCGTAGAAGGAGGCCTCGAGAAGGATGAACTGGCGGCTGCCGACCTGAAGGGTCTTCTGCTCAACGGCAACGAATTCGGAACTGTTCGGATCGGAATGGCCTGGTCTATCTGCTCCCCAGGCGTGCAGGAGCCGGGACCGCACTCTTGAAACGGAATCGGGTGTCCAGCCGAACAAGAATCCGTTTCCCGGGCCACACGGGTCAGGAGGAGTGCTTGGCTCGGTGAGCTGGACACCGAATACGTACGGGCCGGACCGACATTGTCGGCAGGGCAGCACCCGCCAGCCCGGCGCTGTGCGGGAAAAGATGCCCGTGGCGACCTTGATCTCGGGATCCGGCTCGCTTTGCAAACTCGGTTCTCGCAGACGGAACGAGCCTGCCTCCGCTGATCCACACGTGGGTTTCGTCCAACCAGCCGAAGTTGGCGTTGTCCCTGACGGCGATCGGCGAGGTGAAAGAGGCCAGTAACCTCCCGCGATTGGAGTAAACCACGTAGTCGGACCTCTGTTCCTGCAAAACCAACCGGGATCCTGAAGGGTTCCACATAGAGGCCGTCCAAGACGGGGTGTCGGCGGGAAACACGCCCGAGCCGGCACTGAGTTTCGTCGTTGAGCCTGTTCGTCGATCCAGCAAAAAGGCTCCGTCGAAATCTCCGTTCGTCCACCGTGGATACACGGCCATCCCGCCGTCGGGAGACAGAGCGCCCAGCCAGGCCTCACCGTGCCGCAAGAACGACACGGCTCCCGTCGAGACATCAACACCGTACGGGATGACGTCGCTGTACTCCTGGGCAAGGTAATGAGCGTTATCGATCCACCCGATCGGATTGACGCAGTACGTCTGTCCGCCGCGCCGTCGAAGATTCTTGCCGTCTGAGTTCGCAACCCACGGCTGACCCTCACTCGACTTCGCCGGTTCGAAGTCGAACGCGATCCTCTTCCCGTCGGGCGATAGCGACACACAGTCGATCCGGTCATCGCGAGTGATCTTGTTGCTTGAAAGCATCTGTCGAGAAACGAGACGAGTCGGCTTACTGCACTGCAGTGTTGTCGCGTACAGGTCGTTGTCGGTGAACAGAACGCCGCCGGCTCTAACCTCTTGGATCGAGAGGTTGCTCGATCCCTCGAAGCAGGGGCGGCGCACGCCGCGAGCATCGATCGATTCGGCTTGGAACCCGTGTGCGATCGGGTAGACGACGATGCCGATCGGCGCTCCTTGCGAGACTTCGACGGACGAGGTCGGAGACGAAGTCGTCGATCGGATCGGGGAGGCCGAAGGCGAGAGGGCAGCGGCCGGAGGACGTCCCGGCGCGGACGTGAAGATCGGTACCGAGACCGCCGCCGCAACGATGACGACGCACGCGATTGCAGCCGACAAGAGCTTCGGCCCCTTCGGGAACCGGCCGAAGAAGGCCCCGGCCCTCTGTTCCCAGACTCGCTCGCCCTCGTCCACGAGACAAGGATGTCAGTCGGGGGCTGCTCGAGCGATGACCTTTGGTACAGGACCCCCTACGGCCTGCGCTCCCCTCGCCTCACCGCACCGGCGTGCTTCGCCATCTCGCGCGTTGCTTCACGCTTGGCGATCGCTTCGCGCTTGTCCCATTTCTTGCGGCCCTTTGCGAGGGCAAGCTCGACCTTGACCTTGTTCCCCTTGAAGTAGAGCTTCAGCGGGATCAGCGTGTACCCCTCCTGCTGGGTCTTGGCCTGCAGCTTCTGGATCTCCTTTCGATGCATGAGCAGCTTGCGCGCGCGCGCCGGCTCGTGGTTCAGCATCGATGCTTGCGGATACTCGGGGATGTGCATCCCGTAGACCCACAGCTCATCGCGATTGATGACGCCGTATGCGTCTTGGAGCGATGCTTTGCCGGCGCGGAGCGTCTTCACCTCACTGCCGACGAGAGAGATCCCCGCCTCGTAGGTCTGTTCGATGTCGTACTCGTGGCGCGCGCGCCTATTCGTTGCGATCGCCGATGCCTGCGTTTTTTCGCGCGCGCTCATGGGGCCCGAATCGTAGGCGGGCTGCCGATGAGGCGCTACCGCGTTACAGCCAGCTGAGGGGGTTGACCGGCGTGCCTTGCAGGTCCACCTGGAAGTGCAGGTGCGGACCCGTCGACCAGCCGGTGTTGCCGCTCGCTGCGACCGCTTGAAGCGTACTCACCCGCTGCCCCACGCTCACGAAGACGCGGCTGAGGTGCGCGTACATCGTCGCCAACGAGTTGCCGTGGTCGATGATCACCACGAGACCGAACGCGCCGTTATAGCCGGTGTAGATAACCTTCCCATAGCGAGCAGCCTTCACGGTCGTCCCCACCGGAACGCCGATGTCGATCCCGGTGTGGAACGAGCGGTAGCCGTAGATCGGGTGGATGCGCCAGCCGAACGGCGACGTGATCGGACCCGAGACCGGCCACTTGAGATAACCGCCGACGCCTTGGATGACGCGCTGACCGCGCTGCGCGCCGCGGATGATCGCGGACAGCAGGTTGTTCTCGCGCTGCAGTTCTTGGATCTGCTTGATGTAGCTGTAGCGCTGCGCGTTGACCTCGCGGAGCAGGTGGTTCTGATGCGCGCGCAAAGCAGCTTGCTGCCCGCGGACGGCGGCTTGCTGCCCTTGGATGTTGGCGATCTGAGCAAGTTCGGCCGCCTGGGCGTTGCGAGCCTTGACGATCGACGCCTGATGGTTCGCGATGTCGACCCGCTGTCCCGAAACCGTTGCCTCTGTCTGCTCGAGCTGCGCCATCGTGGTGGCGTCGGCGCGCAGGACGCTGCCGGCGAACTGGTTCGCCGTGACTACGTCGGCGAAGTCCTGCGACTGGGCGAGCGCTTGGCTGTACCCGGTCGGCGCCTGGAGCTGGGCGCTCTTCTGCTGCAGCGCGGCAGAGACGACATCGAGCTGGGCGTCGATCGCGGCGAGCTTCGCGCGCGAATCGATCAGCTGAAGGTTCAGCGAGTTGAGGCGGCTCTGGGTCGCAGCGAGCTGCCCGTTGGTTTCCTGGAGCTGGCCGAAGAGGTCGTTCGCCCGATGCGTGAGGCGATGAAGCTTGGCTTCCTTCTGCTGGATCAGCTGCTGGAGCTGTTGCTGTCGGTCACTGTAGCTGGAGGCGGTTGCCGTCCCCGACGGCAGCGCTGCAAGCGCGGCCGCGGTGATCATCGCGCTCAGCGCGACGCGACGGATTGCCCTTCTCGGTGCCACCATCCGGCTCTCCCCTTCCGGAACAACAGAAAACAGCAGCCATCTTAAATATACGAATGGATACTCTGTCAACAGTCGTAACAGTATCTAACGTGGGTAGTTTCGGCATCGCTCCGGGTGGTCTTGAGCCCCCTGACCAGCGCATTTGCCCGCCCCGCGTTGATTTTCAGACGTCGAGGAACCTTCTGAGCCCGAAAAGGCTGCCGAGCACGCCGATCAACATGCCGGCGGCGATCATGAAGCTGCCGTACAGGACGATGTCTCCGTAGGTGACTTGGAACCGGAAGCTCTGGGAGAAAGCGAGCTGCGGCCCGGTGCTCGACAAGAGTGATCGGACGGGCGGAAGCAAGAGGATGCACACGGCGACGACGCCGCCGATCAATCCCTGCACGACCCCTTCGAGCATGAACGGGATACGCACGAACCAGTTGGTCGCACCGACGAGCTTCATGATTCCGATCTCTTTGCGGCGCGAGAAGATGGCCATCCTGATGGTGGTCGCGATGAGGATCGTCGCGGCGATGAAGACGATGATCGCGTTCCAGAACGACATCTTGCGTTGGGTTTCCGTCGCCTTGAACAGCTCGTGCACGGTTTGCCGCTCGTCTCTGATCTGGTAGACGCCGGGCCTTCCGTCAAGGCGGTCGCGGATGACGCCGAACTGGTGGGGGTCCTTCAGCTTCACGCGGAAGCTCTCCGGAAGAGCGTCGGGGCTCGTGTTGTTGACGATGTCCGGCTGATTCGCGAACAAACGCTTGAAGCGCTCGTACGCCTGCGCCTTACTTTCGTAGGTGACGCGCGCAACCTCGGACATCGCGGTGAGGTCGTTCTGAAGCTGGGTGCGCTCATCCGGCGAGATGTCGTTCGTCAAGAAGACGGCGACCTCGACCTGGCTCGTCCACTGATCGGACGCGCGCGCAGTCGCATGCTGGAGGAGCAACGCAGACCCACCGAGGAACAGCGACACGCCGACGACGAGGATGGCGGCGACCGTGATGAACATGTTCCTGCGGATGTTGGTCGCCGATTCTTGGAGCGCGTAATCGATCTTGATCGCCATCGCTACACCTGTGCCCCGTATCCGTAGACGCCGCGTTCCTGGTCGCGGACGACGATCCCCTTGTCCAGCTCGATAACGCGACGACGCATCGCGTCCACGATCGCGTGGTCGTGCGTCGCCATGAGGACGGTCGTACCTCTGCGGTTGATCAGGTCGAGCAGCTTCATGATCTCGATCGACGTCGTCGGATCGAGGTTCCCCGTGGGCTCGTCCGCGATCAGGATCTGCGGCCGGTTGACGAAGGCGCGCGCGATCGAAACGCGCTGCTGCTCTCCGCCGGACAGCTCGTCGGGCAAGTGAGGCGCCTTGTCGCCGAGGCCGACCAGCTCCAAGACCTCAGGCACCTGGCGCCGGATCACGCCCCGGGATACGCCGATCACCTCCAGCGCGAAGGCTACGTTCTCGAAGACGGTCTTATTCGGGAGGAGCTTGAAGTCCTGGAAGACGCAGCCGATATTGCGACGGAGCGCTGGAACCTTCCAGGAGGCAAGCTGCGCGACGTTCTTGCCGGCGACGTAGATCTCACCCGAGGTCGGCTGATCCTCACGCAAGATCAAGCGCATCATCGTCGACTTGCCGGAGCCGGACGGACCGACGAGGAAGACGAACTCACTTTTGATGATGTCGATGGAGACGTCGCGCAAGGCGACGACGTTTCCTCGGTAGATCTTGGTGATGTTGACGGTCCGAATCATTTGGGCACCCGCGCGCACGCCGATCTCAACTGCGCCTCCTGGGATCGGCAGGAGGCTAGCAGAAGGGGAAAGGGTGGGCAATCACGCTCAGCGGTCGGTGTGTTACGACGGCTTCATAATTGCTGCGAGGTCGTCAGGATTTCACGAACTCGCGCGCGGTGTCCGCGATGCGCGCGCCGGCGAGACCGTACTTGTCGTACAACTCTTGCTGTGATCCGGACTCACCGAACGTGTGCAAGCCGATGCGCTTCAGCCGCGCGCCCGAACCGGACTCCGCGATCGCCTCGGCGACGGCGCTTCCGAGACCGCCGTTGACGTTGTGGTCCTCCGCGGAGATCACGCGCCCGCAATCGCGCGCGGCGTGCGCGATCGCGGCGACGTCGAGCGGTGCGATCGTGTGCACGTTGAGGACCCGGGCCTGGATCCCCTCTTTCGCCAGCTCGTCGGCAGCGATGAGCGCCTCCTGCACGAGCCCGCCGGTGGCGACGAGGGCAAGGTCTGCGCCGTCGCGCAGCTGCTCGGCCCTTGCGAACTCGAACCGATAGTCCTCTCCGTGCACGGCCTTCGTTCCTTGGCGCATCAGGCGCAGGAATGCGGGT
>VAYV01000249.1 GCA_005883175.1 Actinomycetota bacterium | reverse complement strand
GCGAAACGCGAGCGAGGTTCCGTCCGCATTCAAGGCCGAACCCTGGTCCCGGATGGGCGTCGACATCGACAACGGGTTCAAGCCGATCTACGTCGTCAGTCCCGACAAGCGCAAGCAGGTTTCGAAGCTCAAGTCGCTGCTGAAGGACGCCAGCGAGCTTTACCTCGCGACGGACGAAGACCGCGAGGGGGAATCGATCGCGTGGCACCTCACGGAGGTGCTGAACCCGCGGATCCCCGTGAAGCGGATGGTCTTCCACGAGATCACTCGGCCGGCGATCCAAACCGCGGTCCAGAACCCGCGCGAGCTCGACCGCCGCCTCGTCGACGCGCAAGAGGCCCGCCGGATCCTCGATCGGCTGTACGGGTACGAGGTCTCTCCGGTCCTCTGGAAGAAGGTCATGCCGGGCCTCTCGGCGGGGCGCGTGCAGTCCGTGGCGACGCGGATCCTGGTCGAGCGAGAGCGCGCGCGCATCCGGTTCCGCTCGGCTTCCTACTGGGATATCGAAGGCACGTTCGAAGCCGGCGACGGCGGGTTCGCCGCTCAGCTCGTGTCGCTCGACGGCGCGCGCCTCGCGACCGGCAAGGACTTCGACGAGAGCGGCGCGCTGAAGACGGGCGACGTCGCGCGTCTGGACGAGCAGGCCGCGCGCGGCCTGGCAGCGTCGCTCCACGGCTCCGACTTCCACGTGCGCAGCGTCGAGGAGAAGCCGTGGCGTCGCTCGCCGGCTGCTCCCTTCATGACGTCGACCCTGCAGCAGGACGCCGCGCGCAAGCTTCGATTCAGCGCGCACCGCACGATGCGAGTTGCGCAGACGTTGTACGAGAACGGCTACATCACGTACATGAGGACCGACTCGGTGACGCTGTCCGACACGGCCGTCGCCGCCGCGCGCGCGCAAGCGATCGAGATGTACGGCGCGGACTCGATCCCCGAGCAACCCCGCCGCTACACGAGCCGCGTGAAGAACGCGCAAGAAGCGCACGAAGCGATCCGTCCGGCCGGCGACATGTTCCGAACGCCGGACGACGTGCGCGACGAGCTGAGCGGCGACGAGTTCCGTCTGTACGACTTGATCTGGAAGCGCACGATCGCGTCGGAGATGGCAGACGCGCGCGGGCAGAGCGTCCAGGTTCGCCTCGGGGCGACGTCGAGCGACGGACGGGACGCCGAGTTCGCGGCCGCCGGCAAGACGATCACGTTCCCCGGCTTCCTGCGCGCGTACGTCGAGGGCGCGGACGACCCGGAGGCCGAGCTCGAGAACCAGGAAGTGATCCTGCCGCCGTTGAGCGAAGGGGCGCCGCTGACCGTCGTGGCGCTCGAGCCCAAAGGCCACGAAACGCAGCCGCCCCCGCGCTTCACCGAGGCGACGCTCGTCAAAGCCCTCGAGGAGATGGGGATCGGCCGTCCGTCGACGTACGCGTCGATCTTGGACACGATCGAGCAGCGTGGCTACGTCTTCAAGAAGGGGACCGCGCTCGTCCCGTCGTTCACCGCGTTCGCCGTCGTCACGCTGCTCGAGCAGCACTTCGGCCACCTGGTCGACTACGACTTCACCGCGCGGATGGAGAACGAGCTCGACGACATCGCGAACGGGGATCAGGAGGCCAACCCGTACCTGTCCCGTTTCTACTTCGGAAACGGGCAGGTCGGATTGAAGGAGATGGTGACCGAGCGTCTCGCCGACATCGACGCGCGCGACGTGAACTCGATCCCGATCGGGAACGATACAGACGGCAACGAGATCGTGATCCGCGTCGGCCGCTACGGTCCGTATCTCCAGCGCGGCGACGATCGCGCGAGCATCCCTGAAGATCTGCCGCCGGACGAGCTGACGCTCGAGAAAGCGTCGGAGCTCCTCTCGGCGCCGAGTGGGGATCGCGTCCTCGGAGCCGACGCGGAAGGAACGCCCGTCATCGCGCGCGCCGGACGGTATGGGCCGTACGTTCAGCTCGGCGACACGAACGGCGATGCCAAGCAGAAGCCGAAAACCTCGTCACTGTTCAAGTCGATGTCGCTCGAAACGATCACTCTCGAGGACGCGCTCAAGCTGCTCGACCTGCCGCGCGTCGTGGGAGTCGATCCCGCCGACGGCGAGGAGATCGTGGCGCTGAACGGCCGGTACGGCCCGTACATCAAGAAGGGAAGCGACAGCCGCTCGCTCGAGAACGAGGAGCAACTTTTCTCTACCACCCTCGATGAAGCGCTTGCCTTGCTCGCGCAGCCGAAGCGACGGCGCGGCCAGCGCGCGGCGGCGGCGCCGCTGAAAGAGCTCGGCGCGGATCCTTCGTCGGGGAAGCCGATCGTCCTTCGAGAAGGGCGGTTCGGCCCGTACGTCACCGACGGCGAAACGAACGCCTCTCTCCAGAAGGACGACAGCATCGACGCGATCACGCCCGATCGCGCCGCCGAGTTGCTTCGCGATCGGAGAGCGCGAGGGCCGGCCAAGCCGCGCGCGCGCCGAACCGGTGCCAAGAAGCCGGCGAAGCGGAAACCGAAAGCCTCCGGCTAACACGCTTTCCCACAAAGAAGAACCGGCTTCCGGGGGGACGCCGGGAAGCCGGTTCGTTCGGGAGGATTCTTCGGTTAGGCGTGGGTGCTGCTGAACACCTCGAACCAGTTCGGGGCTTCGAGAAGCATGTGCAGGTCGAGCAGGTCGTCGAGGTTCAGCGGTGGGCCGTCGTGCGTCTCGAGCAGCTCGGCCGGAAGCTCCCAACGCTGGGGCGTGACACCTTCGGCGATGAGGAGCTCGATCGCGCGCTCGTCGGCGGCCTTCTGGATACGCTTGTGGCACATCGGGCACGTCAGAGCGTAGTAAGAGGCACTGGGGAGGTTACAGACGGCCAGCTCGAAGTCTGCGGGCTTGCATTCAACGGCCCCGCATTCCGGACAGTTCACTTCGATCCAGGTCATTCGAGCCCCCTACACGGTACGGCCTACCGGGTCCGTTTGGCTGCATTGTCGAGTGTGACTGCATTCTCGGCCGTTGCCGCCGTGTCCGGTATGCGCTACCGGGATGGTTTTCGGTAGTCATCGGGGACTATTTCGCAATGGGACGGATGTCCGACCCGGCGTGTTTCCCCTGCGTAGGGCCTTGTGGACGACGGGGACGTGTTGAGGGTGTAGACGGCGAACGGTTGCTATACGGCTGCCGGACGCAGCTCGGACGCTAGTGGACGGCGACCGGCTCCGCGCCGGGAACGACTTCCCGCTGCGGGGCTCCGGCCGAGATGAACCGCCAGGACACGATCGACGCGACGATCAAGAAGAACGCCGCAACCATCAGGGCGATATGGAAGCCGTCGACGAAGGCAAGACCGAAGGCGTGATTAACCGCGTTCATCTTCTGGGGCGCGAGATTCGCAATCGCCGCCGGGTCGATCTGCCCGTGGCCCCCCGAGGCGACGATCGCGGCTTTCTGCGCCGCGGGAAGGCTCAAGGGAGCGAGAAGTGCCGAGAAGGTGCTCTTCAGCTTGGTCGTGAGCAGCGTCCCGAGAAGGGCGATGCCGAAAACGCCGCCGACCTCGCGGGATGTGTTCGTCATGGCCGAGCCCATCCCGGCTCGTTGCGCGCCGACCGCATTCATAACGGCCGCGGTCATCGGGGTCATCGTGATACCCATCCCGAAGCCCATCATCATGAAGACGGGGAAGATCCTCGAGAAGGGCGTGGCGACGCCGACGCGGCTAAGGAGCAGCAGTCCGGTCCCCGCCAAGAGGGGTCCCACGATCATCGGCAAGCGTGAGCCGAACTTCGATGCGTACCGGCCCGCCAGGGGCGCCGCGATCACGATCACTCCGGTCAAGGGAAGGAACCGGAGGCCGGCGGCGAACGGGCCGTAGCCGCGGATGATCTGCAGGTAAAGGCTCATGAAGAAGAAGGTGCCGAACATGCCGAGCGAGATCGAGAACGCAACAGTATTGCCGGCAGAGAACGCTGGGATGCGGAAGAACTGGAGCGGCATCATCGGTTCGCGCGCCCGCTTCTCGTACTGAAGGAACGCGACGAAGAGAACCACGGCTGCGACGAGCGCTGTGACGATCATCGGCGACGTCCAGCTGTCTTGGTTGGCTTCGATGAGCGCGTAGGTGAGGCTGAAGAGCGCGCCGGTTCCCAAGGCCAGTCCGGGGATGTCGAGGTGTCGCGCTTGCTCCGACCGAGACTCTCTGATCGTTCGCAAGCCGACGATGAAACCGAGGATCCCGATGGGGACGTTGATGAAGAACACGGACGCCCAGCCGACGTGCTGGACCAGATAGCCGCCGAGCGTTGGACCGAGTGAGAGCGCAAGGCCGGAAACGCCGGCCCAGATCCCGATCGCCTTCGCGCGCTCGTGCGCGGGGAAGGTGACCGTGAGGATGGAGAGCGTCCCGGGCATGAGGAGCGCTCCGCCGATGCCCTGGAGGCCACGGAACGCGATGAGGTGGCTCGTCGTGCCCGACAGGCCGCACATCAGCGAGAAGAAGGTGAACACTCCGAGGCCGGTCAAGAAGGTCCGTTTGCGACCGTAGCGGTCTCCGAGGATCCCGCCCGTCAGCATCAAGCTTGCAAAAGCGAGGACGTACCCGTCCACGACCCACTGGAGGCCGCTGATCCCGGCGTGGAGGTCATGCGCGAGCCGGGGGAGCGCGACGTTCACGACCGTGTTGTCGAGCATGGCCATGAACAGCGCGAAACAGCACGTCAGCAGAACCAGGATCTTCTCTCGCTTATTGTCGCCCTCGAACATGCTTACCTCGTCGCTAGGATCCGTCGCGCGGCCTCGACCACGTGTGCCCTTCTTT
>VAYV01000248.1 GCA_005883175.1 Actinomycetota bacterium | reverse complement strand
TTTGAGCGCGCTCGCCAGCCGCTCGTTCTGACCGAGGGCCTGGGTCAAGCGCGCGCGCGCGTCGGAAAGCTTCTCTTCGAGCAGCTTCACCTGGCCGCCCGGATCGGCGAGCCGGCGCCGCAAGAGCGCGGTCTCTTCTTCGAGCTGACGGATCTGCAGCCGGAGCGACCCGACCTCTTTTTGGGCGTCGGGCATCTCCGCGTCGAACCCTGCGCTACCCGTTTCCCTGGGCACGGGGCTCACGCCTCCTGGGTTGGGAACGTCGGAGAGTTCAACGCCCCCAGCGGTACACCGATTCCGATTATACGAACGCGGTCGGCGGCTGCACGGCGCGAGGGAGGGTTCACGGAACAGTGCTTCCCCATCGCGCCGCTCTCCATTCCTCTTCGACCGTCTTGGAGAAGTTATCGGCTCGGGACAAGGTCTGTTGGAGTTTTCCATCCGAGGGCTGCCCCAGGGGTTCCCGGGCGCCCGAGCAGGGCTTTCAGGCGACCCCGAGGAACCGGGCCGTCGTGATGAACCCGGTGTGGGCCACCATCCGGTGGTCCGGACGCACACTCTGACCTTCCACGTGCCACGCGCGCACCAGCGTCTCGGTGGTCGCGACGTCGATGAACCCGGCCGCGCGCAAGGCGTCGGTCGTCTGTGAGATCTGCGGCACCGTTGGGACGTACGAGCAGAAGATCCCTCCGGGGTTCAGCATCTCCAGCGCGCGCGGGATCACTCGCCACGGCTCGGGAAGGTCGAGGACGATGCGGTCCACCGCATCGGCAAGGTCCGGCTGCGTCACGTCGCCGTGCCGCATGTCGAGCGCGTCGGGGATCTTCCCGAGGAACGCCTCGATGTTCGCGCGCGCGCGCTCGGCGAAATCCTGCCGGGCTTCGTACGTGATCACGCGGCCTTTCTCGCCGACCGCGCGTAGCAGTCCGAGCGTCAGCGCACCCGAACCCGTGCCCGCTTCCAGCACGACCGCGCCCGGGAACACGTCTGCGCTCATCACGATCGCTGCGATGTCCTTCGGGTAGATGACCTGCGCGCCGCGCGGCATCTTCAACACGAAGTCGGTGAGGCTCGGACGCACAACGACGAACGGCACGCCGGTTGAGCTGAACACGCGCGCGCCTTCGGGCGAGCCGATGACGGTGTCGTGCTCGACGTAGCCGTCGTGCGTGTGGAACTGCAGACCTGCTTTGAGCGTAACGAGGTAGCGCCGGCCCTTCCGGTCGATGAAGAGCGCGCGCTCTCCCGCGTCGAAGAGGCTCATCGGTCGTATACGTCCTCACGCGTCGTCGTTTGCACGCCCGGAAGTGGTATCGATGGGCCGTCGGTTTGATCATCTCCGTGTTGGTTGGGACGCTCTCCCCCCTCGAGCCGCCCTGCCGCCCCCGCCGCATTGAAGATGAACAGACCGATCAAGATGATCCAAAGGGCGCCTAGCGAACCACCGGATTTGCTTCCTTGGAAGAGCGGGACGATCAGGAGCGCTCCCCCGCCGCTCATCGCGAGGACGGCAAAGCTGCGTCCGACCAAGACCGCCCAGCGGGTTGCGCGCGCGCGCCCGCCGAGGACCCAGAGGCCGCTCCGCAGAAGGCGGCCGCCGTCCATCGGGAACGCCGGGATGAGGTTGAACATCGCGAGCAAGACGTTGATCCAACCGAGCTCGCCCCAGAAGCCGTTCGGTTCGGCGAAGTGTGGGTGCAGAAGACGCCCCACGCCTCCCAGGATCGTTGCAAGCACTACGCTCGCGAGAGGACCAGCCACCGCGATCGCGAACTCGGCGCTCGGCGTCGGCGCTTCCCCTTGGATCTGCGAGACGCCGCCGAAAGCGAACAACGTGATGCGCTGGACCGGCAATCCGTACGCGCGCGCGAAGAGCGAGTGCGAAAGCTCGTGGATGACGATGCAGGTGGCGATCAAGACACCGAATGCGACGGCCAGAAGGAGTCGAGTCGCTTGGCTCCGATGCTCGATGGTGCCTCCGCCGAACTCGCGATATCCCGCGTACGTCAGGACGACGAGCGAGATGATCCAGGACGGATGGATCTGAAGATCGATACCGAACGGACGAAGGAGCGTCCTCACGGTGAGCGGTCGCGCTGGTCTGCGAGATGCTGCTCGGCGGCCGGATGACCGTCCTGTTCCGAAAAGGCGGAATCAACGAGAAGGGATTCTGGGTCGAAGCCGACGAGTTCCTGCTGTACCCGACGTACTTCCACCAGAATCGTGACAAGGTGCGGCCCGAGTACCGCGACGAGTTCGACGCTGCGCTTTCCACCTCGCCGCCCGAGGGAACGTTGCGCGTCCCCGCGTTCGCGCGTGTCGTGTCGGCGATCCCGGTCGCGCGCAACGAGGGCGTGTACGAGCTGGAGGACTTGCACCCGTACACGCGGGAGCAGATCGACCTGCGGCTCGAGTTCCGGCCGAAGAAGCCGCTCGTGCTGCTGGCCGTGGAAGTGATGCCGCTGCGCGCGCCGATCGAGCTATCGGTGTTGGAGAGCTACGCCGGCTGCTCGTCGTGGGTACCGCTGGAGATCCACGCGTACGAGCCGGGGTTGCCGGTCCTGCCGCGCGACGACGTCGAGCGCACCGCTGCGCGCGTGCGCGCGGCCGTGAGCTAGGCGTCCATTAGGGGTCGGGCGCTACCCAGCGATCAAACCGAGGATCGCGTCGCGCGCCAGCTCTGCCGCGACGATCGGCGACAGCCCGGACGAATCAAGAGCGGGGGCAACCTCGACGAAGTCGATCCCTACGATGCGCGCGCCTTCCAGCGCGAGCAAAGCCTCACGCAGCTCGCGATACGTCGGGCCGCCCGGCTCAGGGTTGCCGGTCCCCGGAAGGATGCTCGGATCGAGCACGTCCATGTCTACGCTGACGAACACCGGCGCACCGCGCATCTCCGCGCGCATCGCGTCCGGCACTTCCAAGGATTCGCTCCACGCCGTCAGCATCTTGTCGGCATCCGCATATTCCTCGCGCGAGCCTGAGCGCACGCCGAGCACGCACGTCGGCCCGGCCATTGCCATGTGTCGCGTTCCGCATGCATGCGAGAGATCGCTCCCGTCGTATGAGGGACGCATGTCCATGTGGGCATCCAACACGACGTGGACCAACCCCGGGTGCACCTTGCCCAGCCCTCGAGACGTCCCGATCGATATCGAGTGGTCTCCCCCGAAGGTGATCACAGCAGCGCCGAGGTCCTCATGCAGACGAGCAGTCGCGCGCGCGATGCGGTCGATAGCCGTCTCGGCGTCGACGCCGGCCAAGTCGATGTCGCCCGCATCGGCGAGGTCGATGTCGATCAGGTCGCGGCCGAAGCGGTGCGAGTAGCTCTCGATCGAGTCCGACGCGACGCGAACCTCAGCAGGCGCTGAACGCGCGCCAGAGCGATAGGAAACCCCGCCGTCGTAGGGCGCGCCCTGGATGACGACGGCGGCCGGGCCCTCGTCCACGGGCCGCGCTTCGAGGAACCTAACCTCGTTCATGCTCCGCCGGGGAAAGGCCCCACGTGTGGGGTGGTCCGTCTGGTGCGATCACGTCGTGCACGATCTGCGGCACATCGAAGGCGCCGCGCTGGAGCTCCGGGCGCCAGTAGCGCGTCGACAGCTTCCGCTCGGAAGCGCGCGCGGCCGCGACTACCTGATCCAGGGAAAGCCGTGAACCGGCCAGCGTGAAGGTCCACATGCCTCCAGGGTAGGTCGGCACGAAGCCGACGTACACCCGAACGTCGGAGAACACCGCCGACACGTGCGCGTACGTGCGATGGAGCTCGTCCTGCTGGAAGCCCGGCGATCCCGACTGCGCGCACAGGACCCCGCCGTCGGTCAGCCGCGACAAGGCTGCTCGATAGAAATCGGTCGTGAAGAGGCCTTCGCCCGGTCCGACCGGGTCCGACGAGTCGATCAGGATCGCGTCGAACGGCTCCCCGCCGTCGCGGACGTACGCGATCCCGTCGGCGAAGAGAACCTCTGCCCGCGGGTCGTCGAACGCGTCTCCCGCGATCGACGGCATCAGCTCGCGACACACCTGCGTCACGCGCTCGTCGATCTCGACCATGACGGCTTGCTCGACGGAGGGATGCTCCAAGACACGACGAAGGGTGCCGCCGTCTCCCCCGCCGATGATCAGCACCCGCCGCGGGTTCTCCAGCGAGATCACCGGCACGTGGACAAGCATCTCGTGGTAGATGAACTCGTCGCGTTCTGTGGTCTGCGTCAGGCCGTCCAGCATGAGCAGCCTGCCGAACGACGCGTTCTCGTACACGTCGATCTGCTGGAATGCAGAACGTTCGGAGAGGAGC
>VAYV01000148.1 GCA_005883175.1 Actinomycetota bacterium | reverse complement strand
TCGGATCGATCGATCACGTGCAGGAGCACGACGGTCCCTTCTCGGTTCTCGTCGCCGGGCCCTCGCTCGGGACGCGCGCAGGTCTCCGCCGGCTGGCGGCGATCCACCGCGAGCAGCCCGGCACGGCCATCGTCGTCGCGTTCCAGAACGAGCCGGACGCGTCTCTCCGCGAGATCGTCCAGGTCGGCGCCGTCGACATGGTCGACTACCCGGTCGACGACTTGAGCCTTCGCGCCGCCCTCAAGCGCGCGCTCGAGATGTCCCAGCGTATCGGAGCGGTCACGGTGTACGAGCCGATCTATCAGCCCGCCGAAGCGGTTCCGCAGACCCACAACGCGCGCGTCTTCACCGTGTGCTCGGCGACCGGCGGCTGCGGCAAGACGTTCTACGCCACGAACTTGGCGATGTTCCTCGCTCAGAACTCAAGCGCGCGCGTCGCGCTCGTCGACCTCGATCTGCAGTTCGGTGAGATCACGACGAGCCTGCGCTTGCAGCCGAGCTACACGATCGCGGACGTCTTGAGCCACGAGGACGAGGACGTCGACCTGACGACGCACATCGAAGACTACCTGGTGCAGTACGAGGACAAGTTCTGGGCCCTCCCGGCGCCGAAAGAGCCCTCCCAGGCGGACCGCATCACGCCGACCGAGGTCACGAAGATCCTCGACGTTCTGCGGACCCACTACGACTACCTCGTCGTCGACACACCGACGGCGCTCGCCGAGACGGTGCTCGCGGCGTTCGACCTTTCCGAGCACCTGTTCGTGATGGCGACGCTCGACCTCCCGTCGGTGCGCAATCTCGGATTGTTTCTCCAGACCCTGCAGAAGCTCCGCATCTCGTCCGAGAACGTCTCGCTGATCATGAACAAGGTGGAGAAGGACGTGGGCATCGACGTCGAGCAGATCACGAAGCTGTTCCCGCAAGGATTCCGTTCGACGCTTCCCTACGCGAAGGAAGTGTCGCGCTCGGTGAACCTCGGCAAGCCGATCCTCGCCGCGCAGCCGGAGGCAGACATCGCGAAGCGGATCGCATCCGGACTCACCGAGTTCCTGCCGCCCGACGCGCGCAGGCGCCTCGAAGAGTCGCCGGCCGCTTCGGGCATCAAGATCGGATCGCTGAGCCGGCTCTTCAAGCGCCGTCTGGTGCAGATCACGGAGTCGGCTCGATGAAGCTGTCCGACAAGCTCGCCGCGCTCGAAGCGGCCGAAAGGGAGTCGGCCCGCCGGCACGAAGAGCCGGCACCGGTTGCCAAGAGCACCGGCCAGCGCCCCGCGCGCGCGCCCGAGAAGGGCCCCAACAAGTGGAGCGACGCGAAGCGCAAGGTACGCGACCTCGTCCTGGCCGAGATCGGGCCGAAGCTGTCGGGCCCGAAGGCGCTGAAAGGCCCGTCGCTCGAGAAAGAAGTGAAGGCGTGCCTCGACCGGATCCTCCGGCGCGAGGAAGTGCGCATCTCCCCGATCGAACGTCAGCGGTTCCTCGCGGAAGTCATGAGCGACACGCTCGGCTACGGCCCGCTGGACGCGCCTCTGGCCGATCCGAGCATCACCGAGATCATGTGCAACGGCCACGACGAGATCTTCATCGAGCGGAACGGGCTGCTCGAGAAGACGGATCTTGGCTTCGCAGACGAAGAGCAGTACCGCCAGGTGATCGACAAGATCGTCTCAGGCGTCGGGCGCCGTGTCGACGAATCCTCGCCGATGGTCGACGCGCGCTTGCCGAACGGCTCACGTGTGAACGCGATCATCGCGCCGCTCGCCCTCCGGGGTTCGGTGCTGACGATCCGGAAGTTCGCCGAGGATCCATTCACGGCGAAGGATCTGGTCAACTTCGGAACGTTCTCGCTCGAGTTCGTGCACGTGCTTGAGGCGGCGGTTCGCGGCAAGCTCAACGTGCTGATCTCGGGCGGCACCGGTACCGGTAAGACGACGCTTCTCAACGTGCTGTCGTCCTTCATCCCCGAGCGCGAGCGCATCATCACGATCGAGGATGCGGCGGAGCTTCAGCTGCAGCAGCCGCACGTCGTGAGCTTGGAAGCCCGCCCTGCGAACGCCGAGGGTCGCGGTGAGGTCAGAATCAGGGACCTGGTCCGTAACGCCTTGCGCATGCGCCCGGACAGCATCGTCGTCGGTGAGGTCCGCGGGCCTGAAGCGCTCGACATGCTCCAGGCGATGAACACCGGTCACGAGGGTTCGCTCACGACGGTGCACGCGAACTCGCCACGCGACGCACTGTCCCGTTTGGAGACCATGGTTCTGATGGCGGGATTCGAGCTGCCGGTGCGCGCGATCAGAGAGCAGATCGCGAGCGCGATCAACGTCATCGTGCAGCTCGAGCGCCAGCCGGATGGAACGAGGAAGGTCACGAGCGTCCAGGAGATCCAAGGCATGGAAGGCGACGTCATCCTCTTGCAGGAAGTGTTCAAGTTCCACACGCAGCTCACGTCGGACCGGCGTCAGGTCGGCGAGCTCGAACCCACCGGCCTCCGGCCGAAGTTCGCCGAGAAGCTCGTGAACGCCGGCATCGATGTCCCCGCGAAGATGTTCCAGCGTCCCGGGCGCACGGGCGCGGAGCGCGCGGTGCGGATCGGAGCGCCGGCTCGGCCCGGGATGCTTTCGAGAGGGCGCCGCCGGTGACGGCGCTTCTTGCCGCTCTCGCCGTCGGCGCCGGTCTCGCCGTTCTCTGCGTGGCTGTCCTGATGCGCGCGCGCGAGCGCGTGGCCGAGATCGCCGCGATCTTGGACCTACCCTACGGCGAACAGGACGTGGCAGCGGCCGAGAAGTCGGCGTCGCTCCTTCCGTTCATCGAGCCCGGCATCCAGATGACGAACCGCGCGCTGGAGCGCCTCAACCTGATCGAGAAGATCCGCAGTGAGCTTGCGCGCGCGCGCATCGCGTTGCGTCCGGGCGAATACGTTCTCCTGACGTTTGGAGCAGCCTTCTTCGGTGGCCTCATCGCCTGGCTGATCTCGGCGCAGATCGTCGTCGCGGTGATGATCGCGATGATCATCGTGTGGGCGTCGTGGCGGCTGATCGTGGTCGGCCGCGTGTCGCGTCGCCGGAAGGCGTTCGAAGCGCAGATGCCGGAAGCCTTGTCGTTGATCGCCTCGTCGCTGGAAGCCGGCCACACGTTCCAGCACTCGATCCAGATGATGGTGGAGGAAGCAGCCCCGCCGCTCAACGAAGAGTTCGGCCGCGTCCTGGCCGAGACTGCGCTCGGCGACCCGCTGCTCGACGCGCTCGACCGGATGTCGCAGCGGCTGCAGATCCCGGACGTCGCATGGGTCGTACAGGCGATCAGGATCCACCAGACGGTCGGCGGCAAGCTCGCGGAGCTGCTGATGACGCTGGCCGAGTTCATGCGCGCGCGCGAAGAGATCCGGCGTGAGGTTCAGGTGCTGACGGCGGAAGGGCGGCTCTCCGCGTACGTGCTGGGCGGTCTGCCCGTCTTCGAGTTCATGCTCATCAAGACGTTCAACCCGAACTACGAGAAGCCCATGTTCCACGGCGGCGGACTGGTGGCCCTGTTCATCGCAGGCATCTCCGTGCTCTTCGGCATGGCGATGATCAAGAAGCTCGCGAGGATCGAAGTCTGATGAACCTGTTGCCCATCGCTCTCGGCGCACTCTTGGGTATCTCCGGCATCGCCGTCCTCGTGCGCGCGACCGCACGGCCGCTCGTCGATGTCGACGCCGTGCTGGGCGAGCTCGATCGGACGGACGTTCCCGTCGACGAGCTCACCGAGCGCATGGAGATGCCGCTCCTTGCGCGGCTGCTTCAGCCGGTCGGCACGCGCGCGCTCGGGCTGGTCAAGTCGCTGCTGCCGAGCAACTATCAGGAGCGGCTGCGCCGCAAGCTGATCGTTGCCGGGTTGCACGAGCGCATGACCCCTGAAGAGTTCATCGCGATCCAGGTTGTGACGCTTGCCGGCGGCGTGCTCTTCGGTCTGGTCCTCGGCTTGGCCGCCGGCTGGAGCAGCACCGGGTCGGTGCGTTCCGTCGTGATCTTTGGCGCGCTGGGCGGGCTCGTTCCCGTCCAGATCCTGCAGAAGAGCCGCGAGAAGCGTCAGGTGCAGATCCGCAAGGACCTGCCCGACATCCTGGACCTGCTCGCGATCTCGGTCGAAGCCGGTGTCGGCCTGGAAGGGGCGATCGAGGTCGTCGGTCAGAACTTCGACACGCCGCTCGCCCACGAGCTCGGCCGCATGCTCCGCGAGATGGAGCTCGGCGTCGCGCGCAGGACGGCACTCCAGAACATGAAGGCGCGTATCGAGGTTCCGGACGTCTCGAACTTCGTCCTTTCGCTGGTGCAGGCGGACGCGCTCGGCATGCCGATCGGACGGGTGCTGCGCGCGCAGGCGCACGAGATGCGCCTCAAGCGCAGGCAGTGGGCGCGCGAGCGTGCCGGCAAGCTCCCGGTGAAGATCATCTTCCCGCTCGTGATGTTCATCCTCCCGGCTCTATTCGTGATCGTGCTGGGGCCGGCCGTCATGTCGATCTCACATCAGATCCTCCATCACGGACATTGAAAAGCCTGCGGCATCACGTGCGCGGCCGCCTCAAAGATGAGCGCGGTGTCGCGGCGCTGGAGTTCGCGATCGTCGCGCAGCTCTTGCTGCTGCTGCTGTACGGCATGCTGAGCTACGGCTTCGTCTTCGCCTTGGATCACAACCTCTCGCAGGCGTCTGCCGAAGCCGCGCGCGCGACCATCTCGCAGCCGACCACATCGACCGACGCTCAGCTGATCAGCTATGCAGAGACGACGGCACGGAACCAGATCTCGTTCTCGATGGCGCAGACGTACGCGACGGTCACTGCCGCGGTGATCAGCTGCCCGTCGGACTCGTCGCTTCGCTGCATCCACGTGACGATCAGCTACGACTATTCGTCTCATCCCCTCATACCGACTGCGTTCTTGGGAGGGTTGATGCCCTCGACGGTCAGCGCGGATTCCACGGTGGAGTTAGGTTGATCAAACGGTTGCGCAAGGAAGAGCGCGGCGCGATCGCGATCATGACGGCGCTGTCGCTGGCGTTCGTCATCGCCGCCGCCGCTATGGCGATCGATGTGGGTCACACCGTCTGGACGAAGCGTCAGCTTCAGGGCGTCGCGGACATGGCCAGCCTGGACGCTGTGCGCGCGCTCAACGACCTTCGCGACGGCTCTCAGACCCGTTGTGCGCAGGCGCTCGGGTACGCGCAACACGCAGCCACTAGGAACAACTTCAACTACTCGGCCACGGGGAGCTCGCTCAGCATCCAGCTCGGGACCGTCGACCAGACGACGAAGGTGTTCACGATGCTGAGCAACTGCACCGTGGCGCCGCTCGATCCTTCCACGGCAAACGCCGTCCTGGTGACGGTGACGACGACCGCGCCGTTCTCGTTCATGCCCGGTTCCGATGTGTTGACGGCGACGTCGACGGCGACCAGCGACGCCAAGGCGCACATCGGGATGGGGACGTGGATCGGCCGCTTCAGCACGTCGAACGCTACGCCGCTCGACAAGATCTTGTTCTGCCTCGGTAACGGAGGCGGGACGTGCTCGGGTTCCGCGGGCGTGACGGCTCTGGGGTACGGCGGTCTGGCGAGCGCGACGATCAACTACGGCGACCTCTTCACGCAGCTCGGTATCGGATCGGCCAGCGACATCGCGAATACCCAGGTCTCGTACAAGAACTTCCTGCTGGCGGCAGCGACCGTCATGAGCAACAAAGGCGACGCGACCTCTGCGACGGCGTTGAACACGTTGGCCGCAGCCGCGAGCGCATCGCCGTCGTTCAAGTTCGGCGACCTGCTGGACGCCTCCGGCGGTTACAACTCCGCGGCGGCGATGAACACGAACCTGTTGGACCTTGTCGGTGCGACGGCGGAGCTCGCTAACAACGACGCCTTCTTCGAGGTAGACAACCTCGGTATCAGCGTCCCCGGTGTGGCCAGCATCAACATGAAGGCGACCGTCATCGAATCGCCGAAGCAAGCCTATGGCGGTGTCGGCACGTCGACCCCCCGGACCGCGCAGCTGCGCACCGAGTTCGACATGACCCTTACGAATCCGCTCAGGCTCTGTCTCGTCCTGACGTGCGTCAACGTCCCGCTCACACTCAAGATGTATTCAGAGGGAGCAGGCGGTACTGCGACGATCAACGGCATCTCCTGCGTATCGACGAACTCGAACGACACGGTAACGCTGGGCGTCAACACGAGCGCCGTAACCATGTACGTCGGTCAAGTCACGCCCGACAGCGCGTTCACGAATACGTCAGCGCCGGCGACCGTCAGTCCGGCAACGCTCGCAACCGGCACCGTGCTGGGTATCCCGATCAACATCACCGCAAGCAACAACATGAGCATCGCGGGACTGAACGGTCAGTCCATCACATTGGGCCCGGGTGCCTACACGCGGAGTGGATCGGTCGGCTCCAATACCATCACGACCGACTCTCTCACGAGCGGCCTTTCGATCAACATGAGCGTGGGCGTGCTCACCGTCTCGGGGAGCAGCGTGTCGGCGCTGATAAGTCCCGTCCTGCAAGCCGTCGACACGTCGCTGTACAACGTGATGTCCACGCTGCCGTTGGGGATCCAGTTCGCCGGAGCCGATCTGTGGAACTACAAGATCGACTGCGCCGGACGGAAGCTCGTCGGCTAAGCCGGCACGCCGCACGCCCGCTACGATCGGGCGATGACGTTCCCCATCGAACCGCCGATCGAGCCGATGCTCGCGGCGCTGCAGCGCGAGATCCCGCGCGGAGACGGCTGGCTCTACGAGCCGAAGTGGGACGGGTTCCGAGCGATCGTCTTCCGCGACGGCGACCGCGTTCACATCGGTAGTCGCAAGGAGCTGCCGCTCGAGCGCTACTTCCCGGAGATCGTGGAGGTCGTGAAGGCTGCGCTGCCGGCACGCGCGGTGGCCGACGGCGAGATCATCCTCCCCGGCGAGAACGGCCTCGAGTTCGAGCTCTTGCAGCTACGCCTTCATCCCGCGGAGTCGCGGGTCCGGAAGCTGGCCGCGGAGATCCCGGCCACCTTCGTTCCGTTCGACCTCCTCGCAACCGACGACGATCTGCGCGAGCAGCCCTTCGCCGACCGCCGCGCGCGGCTCGTCGATGTGCTGAAGCCGCATGAGCGTTGCTTCGTGACGCCACAAACCGACGATGCCGACGAAGCCGAGCGTTGGTTCGAGCGGTTCGAGGGGGCCGGCCTCGACGGTGTGGTCGCGAAGAAGCGAGACCTCCGGTACGTGCCCGGTGAGCGCGTGATGGTGAAGGTCAAGCACGAACGAACGGCGGATTGTGTCGTTGGGGGTTATCGCCTCGCCAAGAACAAGAAGGGGATCGGGTCGTTCTTGCTCGGTCTGTACGACGAGGGCAGCCTGAACTACGTCGGATTCACGTCCTCGTTCCGCGCGCCGGAGCGGGAGAAGCTGCTCGAGATGGTTAAGCCGTTGGAGGGTGGCGAGAGCTTCAACACCGAGTGGGGACCCGGTGGTCCGAGCCGCTGGAACCAGGGCAAGGATCTGTCCTGGGTGTCGTTGGATCCGGTGCTCGTGTGCGAGGTTGCGTTCGATCACCTGCAGGGGTACCGGTTCAGGCACGGGACAACGTTCAAGCGCTGGCGCCCAGACAAAGACCCGAAAGACTGCAACTACGATCAGTTCAAGACGCCGGAGCCGTTCAAGCTCGAAGACATCCGCGCGCTCAGCGACCGCTCGCCCGTCCCCCGTTCGACGGGCCGCGCGCGCGCGAAGAAATAACGGCTACCGGCGCAGAAGCGAGACGGGCCAGGGCGCGCCATTCTCGACGCGAAGGTCGATCGGAGGCCCGAGCTGCACGGTCGCTTTCGCCGGCAAGGGAAGCGTCGGGAGCCCGAACGACAGTCCCCACGGCGGTCCGACCATCACCGGCATGACCTTCAGCCGCCATCGCTTCAAGTGCGGCATGTAGCGAACGAGGCCCTCGCCGCGCGACAAGACGATGATCGAGTCCTGCACGCCGTGGGTGACGGCCGGCACGATCGGAACGCCGGTGCGCAACGCGAGCTTGATGAAGCCGGTGCGCCCGGCGAAGTCGATCTCGTTCCGCTTGTTCCACGGGCGGAACGCCTCGTGATCGCCGCCCGGGTAAACCACCACGATGCCGCCTTCGCGCAGCACCGTTTCGGCCGCCCTCCAGCCCGCTTCGAGCGCGCCGAACTTCGTCAGCGGATCGCGCACGCCGGGAAGCCCGAGGAAGAAGGAGTGGAACAGCCCGTAGACGGGCTCCTCGACGCCGCGCTGCCGCCACCACGCCGACATGAGGATCGGCATGTCCGGCGGTGTCGCGCCGCCGGAGTGGTTCCCGACGACGAGGAACGGGCCCTTCTCCGGCAACGACTCGAAACCTCGAACCTCCGGCCGGTAGTAGCTGGCGTAGATCTCGAGCAGCTTCTGGTAGCGCTCTATCGTCGCCGGGTCGCGTCCCGCGCCCGGACGCACCGTGTCGCTCATGACCGTCCTCCGGCGAGCGCTTCCACCGCGCGCTCGCGAGCCCAACGGTAGTCGGGTTTCGCGCTGGGCTGCCGCTCGACCTTCTCGACGATCACGAGGTCTCTCGGAACCTTGTACCCGGCGAGGCGCGCGCGCAGGAAATCCTGGAGCTCTTGAAGCGTCGGCGCGCGCGCCGGTCTCGGCTGCACGACCGCCACGACGCGCTCCCCCCAACGCTCGTCGGGCACGCCGACCACGACCACATCGAACACGTCGGGATGCTCTTTCAGCGAGGCTTCGACCTCTTCGGGGAACACCTTCTCGCCGCCGGTGTTGATGCTCACCGAGCCGCGGCCGCGAAGCACGATCGTGCCGTCAGTGTCGACGATCGCGAAGTCCCCAGGCGTCACATAGCGAACGCCGTCGACCTCGACGAACGTGTCCGTCGTCTTCTGCGGGTCCTTGTAGTACCCGAGCGGGATGTGCCCGCTCCGCGCCAGCCGCCCGACGACACCGGAGCCGGGGACGACGCGCTTCATGTTTTCGTCGAACACGGCGATGTGATCGCTCGGTGCGAAGCGCAACGGTTGCGCCGGGCCGGCCGCGGCGGTCGACGGCTGCGCACCCATCGTCCCGGTCTCCGACGAGCCGAATCCGTCGACGATGAACGCGTTCGGCAGGACGGCGGTGAGCCTGTTCTTCGTGTCCGGCGAAAGAACCGCGCCGCCCGAACCGACCACCATCAACGTCGAGGTCTCGTATGTGGTTGCGCGCGCTTCCAGCTCGTCGGCGAGTGGCCGCGCCATCGCGTCGCCGACGATCACAAGCACGTTCACGCGCTCGTCTCCGACCAACCGCCAGATCGTTGCGGGTTCGAAGCGCCCGCCCGGGGCGATCACGATCTTCCCCGCGCTGAGCAGCATCGAGAACACGAGCCAGTGCGAGCTCACGTGCATGAACGGCGGCGTCGGCAGCGCGCACAGTCCCACGTCGTAGATCCGTTCGAGCAGCCCTTCCGGTCGCTCGACGACGTTCCCCGCGTGGAGCGGATCCCCCCCGCCGATCCCCGCGAAGAAGATGTCCTCCTGTCGCCACAAGACGCCTTTCGGCATCCCGGTCGTTCCACCCGTATATGCGCAATAGACGTCGTCCGCGGATCGGGGGTCGAAGTCGCGCGTAGGCGGCGAGGAGGCAAGCTCGGCCTCATAAGGGTGCGACCCGTCTGGAACCGGAACATCGGTGCCGTCCTCGACGACGAGCACGTGCTTCAAGAGCTCCAGCGACGGCTGTATCTTCGCGATCCGTTCGCCGAACTGCCGGTGGACGATCACCGCGCGCAGGTCCGCGTCGTCGAAGAGATACCGAAGCTCGTCCTCGACGTACCGGTAGTTCACGTTGATCGGCACCGCGCGGATCTTGAAGCACGCCAGCATCCCCTCGACGTACTCGGTTCCGTTGAGCAGCTGGAGCCCGACGTGGTGGCCGCGGCCGATGCCGGCGGACGCCAAGTGGTGGGCGAGGCGGTTGGCGCGCTCGTCGAGTGTTCGGTATGTGAAACGCCGCTCGCCCGCGACGACGGCTTCGCGATCGGGAACGGCGTCACAAACCATCTCGAATAGATCCGCGAGGTTGAACGTCACCACTTCGCCGCTCCTGGGTACTACTATTCGCGTATGGCCGAAGCCGGTCGGACGCAGCCCGCTCCTCGGATCGGCGCGTCCGCGATCCTCTCATACGTCGGCGGTTTGATCACTCCGGCTCCCCGGCTGGTCGGGTTCGCCATCTCAGAAGGCCGCCGCGCGCGCATCGCGAACGGGTCGACGGGTCAGGATAGCGCGGCGATCCCACCGCTGCGCCTGACGCCGAGCTTGCTCGCGCTCGCCGCGCTCGACGAGTGGACCGTCGCGGTCATGAAAACGCCGGGACGTATGCCGACGACCGAAGGCTTCGAACGCGTCACGAAGGAGGTCGGCGCGGCGCACGAGCTGTACGCGCGGCGAGGATGGATCGCCGACCCGACGAGCTTCCACCCGCGACCGCCGCTCCTCGATGCGCCGAGCATCTCGCGATCGCACCTCCCCGGTGTCGGCTTCGAGCATCTGTCGTTCGAAAGCGAGTACGAACCGGATGCACAGGACCCTGGCCACGATCGCTGGCTGTCGTACGAGGCGAACCGAACCGCGCACGCAT
>VAYV01000259.1 GCA_005883175.1 Actinomycetota bacterium | reverse complement strand
ATCCGCGACGGCACGATCGGCCCGCTCGCGTTCGGCGTAGCGCACTACACGGCGACGATCGTCGCGAGCGGCCTCAAAGGCGGCGCGCACGCGCAGGCGTCGCTGGATGTGGTCGACGCTGTGTTCTCGGGCATCCCCGTCGTGCTGTCGAGCGGCGCGATCCAGGTCGACCAGACGCGTGTTCCGCTCGACCTCTTGAACCAGGTCCGGGACCAGCTCCACGCGGTGTTGCTCTCGAGCCCGTACCACGACATCCGCTTGCTCAAGCCGGTGACGTCCGCATCGTCCGACGGCTCGCGCGCGACCGTGAGCGGCGGCGGCATCTCCGTCTTCGTGACCAACGCGAACCCGGCCGGTACCTACTTCGCGGGCGTGACGCTGCTCGGCGGCTCGCTGAACGGCGTCGTCGGCTCGCCGCTCTCGTTGCCGCTTCCGTCGGTGGTGAAAGGCGAAGCTCCCGCGCAGCCGATGCCCACCGTTGTGCTTCACGGTCGGAAGGCGCCGGAAACCGGACCGGGTCGACTTCCGTCGGTGCCCCTGCCCGTCGTCGCTGCATCGCAGACGCGCGCCGCGCTGCCCGTCCGCTGGGTCGGGCTCCCGTATGTGCTCGGCGCGATCGGACTCGTTGCCGTCGGCTGGATCGTCGGCGCGCCGCGCGCGCGCCGCGCGCTCGACGCGATCGCGGAAAGGTACGTGCGCGGATGAGTGCGATCGCCGTGCCGGTCGTCGTCGCCCCTGCGCGCCGCAGGCTGCGGCTGCGCGCGATCCTGTGGGCGGTCGACGTCGCGGTGCTTCTCGGCGCGCTGGTGGCGTACGCATCGGTCCCGACCGGCACGCCGACGGCGGTCGGCGTGGCGCCGCCGGACGGCCGCGTCGTCGTCCAGCAGGTCGCAGGTGGGGCGCGCGTGCTCGTCGTGTCGCGACCGCAGACGCTGCAGCTGCTCGTGGCCGTGCACAAGCAGAAGGGATGGTTCGGCCTGCGCGTCGCCGACACGGCGCAAGACGGGATCGCGTGGGCGAGCACCGCGGGCGCCGAGGGAGTTCCCGCGATGGCGGCGGTGTTCGGGAAGGCGACGGGATCGAGCGTACGCATCCGGTGGGCCGACGGTCGCGAGCAAACCGTTCAGACGGCGAGCGACGGCGTGTTCCTCGCCGTCCGCACCGGAACCGTCCGGAGCCTCTCTCTGTCGATATTGAACGCGTCCGGAGGGATCGTGCGCGAGGTGGCCGGCCCATGACGACCGTTCCGTTCCCGCTTCTCGACGTGCGCGCGCTCGACGTCGCGTACGGGTCGGTGCGGGTGCTCGAAGGGATCGACCTTCGCGTCGCGCCCGGGGAAACCGTGGCGCTCCTCGGGACGAACGGCGCCGGCAAGAGCACGTTGCTGCGCGCGATCAGCGGCGTGCTGAAGCCGCGCGCGGGTACGGTCGCGTTCGACGGGCAAGACATCACGAGCATGCCGTCGGCCGAGGTCGTGAAACTCGGCATCGTGCAGATGGCCGGAGGGCGCGCGACCTTCCCCGGGCTGTCGATCGAAGAGAACCTCCGCGTCGGCGCGAGCGTTGTGCCGCGTTCCGACCGCACTGCGCGCATCGAGGAGGCCCTTGCGCTCTTCCCGTGGCTGTCCGAACGCCGCGCGCAACAAGCCGGCTCGCTTTCGGGCGGCGAGCAGCAGATGCTCGGCCTCGCGCGCGCGCTCATCGCGAAGCCCCGCCTGCTGATGATCGACGAGTTGTCGCTGGGCCTTGCACCGATAGTGGTGACGCAGCTGCTCGACGTGATCGAACGACTGCGGCGCGAGGGCTTGACGGTCCTTCTGGTCGAGCAGCATGTGGATCTCGCGCTCGACTTCGCCGATCGCGCGTACTTCTTGGAGCGCGGGCGGGTGCGGTTCGAAGGAGCTGCGTCGGCCTTGCGCGGTAATCGCGAGCTGCTGCGCGCGGTGCTGCTGAGCTCAGAGACGATGCAAAAGGCGCGCGGTGCGAAGGAACGCACCCGTCGACTGTAGGACGCGCGCGGGCCGCGCCAGCGCGGTGAAGTTCTGGAAAACGATCTCGCGGCATCCCGCGTCCACGTACGGCGTCAGCGTCTCGACGACCTCCTCCGGCGTGCCGTGGACGAAGAGCCCGTGCAACACATCCCACGAGATCGCGTTGATCAGCTCCCACGCGCGCTCGGGCATCAGGTCGTTCGGCATGTAGTCGACGATCCCCTTGTGCGTCGGACCGAGCGGATGCACACCGCCCGCGTCGGCCCACACGGTCGCGTCCAGCGACAGCGCCCCGACCTTCACGACGGCTTGCTCCAGCGCAGAGTGCGCAGCGGCGTGCGTGGAGTCGATCACCGAATTGACGAACATCCCCGGCGTGATCGACGCGGCATTTCGACCGGCTGCTCGGGCCGATTCGCGGATCTGCGCCAACCCCGTCGTCCAGCGCTCCAACGACAGGTCGTGCGGGATCCAGCCGTCGCAGTAGCGGCCGGTGAGCTCGAGCATCTTCGGCCGGTGCGCGGCGAGCCAGATCGGCGGCTGCTTCTGCAAAGGCCGCAGCTCTAGCGACGCGCGCTTCAAAGTGAAGAACTCGCCGCCGAAGTCGACCGGATCCGGGGTGCTCCACAGCAGGCGGATGACTTGCAACGACTCGCGGCAGCGCGCGACCAGGTGGTCGACGGGCAAGCCGTACGGCGCAAGGTTCTCCGCCTCGCCGGCGCCGAGCCCGAGGATGAAGCGTCCCTTCGCAGCGTGCTGCAGCGTGAG
>VAYV01000258.1 GCA_005883175.1 Actinomycetota bacterium | reverse complement strand
CGCGCGCTTTGCCCGGCCGCGAGGGGCGGGTTCGCTGGTCACGGCAGGTACCGCCTGCAGAGGACGGGTCTGGGCGCGAAGAGCGTCCATCCACTCGTCTGCCGCCAGCCGGTTCTTGAACCAGGCGATCGCCTCTCGGCGAAGAGCCGCACGGTCCATTCGGAGCCTCCTTCGGATACAGTGACGTATGCAATATACATCTCTGTATCTAGATGTCAAGCCTGAATTTTCGAGGCATGATGTGGGGATGCCGGTCCAGCGTCTCACCCCAGAGCGACGCCGCGAACTGACCCGAACCGCCCTGGTAGAGGCGGCCGCGGAGGTCTTCGCCCGGCGAGGCTTCGAGGGAGCCTCCCTGGAGGAGATCGCCGAGGTCGCCGGATTCACGCGTGGGGCGATCTACTCCAACTTCGGCAGCAAAGAAGATCTTCTGCTCGCCGTGGTGGAGCGCCACAACCAAGCATTGCTCGACGCGTTCGCCGACACGTTCGATCGACAAGCAGATGCGTCCCAGGAAGAGTGGTCAGGCTCGGCTGCATTGCTTTGGCGCGATCTCATCCGTGGCGACCCAACGCTCACGCCGTTGAACCTCGAGTTCCGGCTGTACGCGCTTCGAAACCCACCCTTCCGCAAGCGCTTGGTCGAGGTTCAGCGGCAATACGTCTCCCGCATCGCCGATTTCATCGACCGCATTTCGAATACGCTCGGTTTGCGCTTGAAGATAAGCGCCGCGGACCTCGCCGAGATCACGAACGCTGCCACGCTCGGCCTGACCGAGCTCGCCAGCGTGGATGTCGAACAGGCAGAACGGTACGACCGACTGGTGGAACAATTTTTCCGCCTGATGATGGAGGCGACCATCGAAGCAACGCCGGCCTCGAGCAGCTCGAAGAAGCGTCGAGGTTAGACGTACCCGCGCAGGTTCGCCGCGCGCGCGACGCGTTGGACGGCGATCGCGAACGCCGCTTCTCGAAGAGACAGGGACTTGTTCTCCGCGTAGGACGCGACGTCCGCGTAGGCCTTCCGCATCACCTTCTGCAGCTGTTCGTTGACCTGCTCTTCCTCCCAGCGGAATTGCTGGATGTTCTGCGTCCACTCGAAGTAGCTGACGGTGACGCCGCCGGCGTTCGCGATGATGTCGGGGACGATCGTGACTCCGGCGTCGCCGAGCGCCGCGTCGGCCACCGGCGTCACCGGATGGTTGGCCGCTTCGACGATCACGCGCGCCTTGATATTGGCCGCATTGCGTGAGTCGATCACGCCGCCGAGGGCCGCGGGGATCAGCCAGTCGACGTCGAGCAGCAGCAACTCGTCGTTCGACAGCTTGTCGCATCCCTCGAGGTCCACGATCGAGCCGGTCAGCGTCTGCTGCGTCCACGCGGCTTCGACGTCGATCCCCTTTTCGTTGTAGATGCCGCCGCGGATGTCCGACAACGCGACGACGCGTGCGCCGGTCTCCGCGATGAGCCGCGCGGTCCACGAGCCAACGTTGCCGAACCCTTGGATCGCGACGCGCGCGCCCTCGAGCGGTACTCCCGTCCGCTTCGCGTGCTCGATCGCCGTGAAGACGACGCCGCGGCCGGTCGCAGCCTCGCGTCCGAGCGACCCGCCGAGCTCCACGGGCTTGCCGGTGACGCACGCCGGGTTGTGACCGTAGCGCTTGCCGAACTCGTCCATCATCCACGCCATCGTCTGCGCGTTCGTGTTCATGTCCGGCGCGGGGATGTCGCGGTTGACGCCGAGGATGTACGCGATCATCCCCGTGAAGCGGCGCGTGAGGCGCTGCTTCTCCGACTCGCTCATCAGGTACGTCTCACACTGGACGCCACCCTTAGCGCCGCCGAACGGAAGGTCGGCGATCGCCGTCTTCCACGTCATCAGCGCGGCGAGCGCGCGCACCTCGTCGATGTCGGCCTCCGGGTGGTAACGGATGCCGCCCTTGTACGGGCCGCGCGCGCCGTTGTGCTGCACGCGGTAGCCGTTGAACACCATGAGCCGGCCGTCGTCCATGCGAACGGGAACCTGAACCGACAGCTCGCGGTAACTGCCGCGCAGCACGTCCCGCATCTCGTCGTCGAGGCCGATGCAGTCGGCTGCTCGATCGAAGAAGTACGTGACGGACTGATGCGGTGTAAGCGTGTCCGACAGCTGAACCGTCATCGCCAACCTCCGTGAGGAGACTACGCGTTCGTCAGCCGGTGGGGGG
>VAYV01000262.1 GCA_005883175.1 Actinomycetota bacterium | reverse complement strand
GCTCTAGCCGAGTACACCAGGAACTGGACGAACGGCCATAGGTTGCGCGCGCGCGCAGCGGCACCCTTGGTCCATGGGGGAAGAGCGGATCTGGGCGAAACGAGGCTCGCGCATCCAGCTGCCGCACGTGCCGCTCCCGTCGCGCGCGACCCTGCTGCGCGCGATCCCGAGCGTCGGAGTTGTGTCCCTCTCGCTGGTCGGTCTGCTCGCGGTGCCCGCCGGATCTCCGCCTCCCCCTCCGGCGGTCGCCGCAGCCCCGACCTCGTCCCAGTCGTCCCAACCGGTGATCGACGTGCCGGTCCCGGACGCTTCGCCCAGTGAGTTCGTCACCCAGGACCCCGATCCGCCCCACTGTGAAGCGGTCGCTCGAGCCGTCTCGACACCGATCCGGCACGGCACGATCGTCTTTTCCTCCATCGATCGCACCACGATCTCTCTCTACGACCCTCGCACCGGCAGCCGAAGGGTGCTCTTGACTGGGAATTTCACGTGCGCCTTCGAGAACCCTCGGTTCATCGACGACCACTCGATCACATACCGCATGGATGGGCCGTACATCGCCGAAAACGGATCCTTCATCGCCGACCTGACTACAGGGAGGTTCACGCGAGTGACCGGAAGTCGATTCGATTGGGAGTGGCTTGCAGGGTCGGCCCTCAGTCCAGACGGCGCGTTGCTCGCGGAGCTGGGCGAAGTCGGAAGTGCGAAAGCATTTACCCTTCGAGTGACCAACACCGCTACCGGCAAACTTCTGTATAAGCGATCCCTGGGGTACGTCTGTTACTGCGACGGCGGATGGATCCCTCAGGAACTTCGGTGGTCCGCGGACGGCTCGTTCCTCTTCGTCTCTGTCCCAAGCGCCGAATACGGCAACGAGCTGTATCTTCTCAACCCGAAGGGCCGGAACGTCCGTTCACCAGTTGAAGGCGGCGCATATCCGCGCTGGATCGGATCGTCCCGCGCATTCATCTATCAGGACGCGAAAGGAAACTGGGCGCGCGTCGACTCGCTCGGTGCGGGCCCCAGGACCTTCATCCGGACGAGCCCCCATCTGGCGGACCCGAGTCTCTCCTCCGACCTCACTCGGGTCGCGTTCTGGGACTCAGAAAAGCTCAACATCGTCGTGTTCGACTTCCGCGCCGGCTCCATCAAACGATTCGGCACAAATCGCGGGAACCCGTTCTGGCTCGACGACAACACGCTAGTGATCACAGGCGTCAAGACCTGTCAGTGCGAAGGTCTCGATTACACGGGGTTGAACTGGTCGCTGACGCTTTCGACCGGCAAGACCCGGCGCATTGCAGTGAACCCGTCAGACGCGGACGTCCTGCGCTAAGCGTCCGTGTCGCCTTCGCGCGGCATATCGATCAGCCCCAGACGCAGCGCCGACGCCACCGCAGCCGCGCGCTTCTGAACCTGAAGCTTCTCGAAGATGCTCGACACGTATGCCTTCACCGTGCGCTCGCTCACGAACAGCCGCTCGCCGATCTGCTTGTTCGACAGCCCGCGCGCCATCAACCGCAGCACTTGGATCTGGCGCTGGGTGAAGGTCGCGCCTGCGAACGCCGAGGCGTCGGCTATCTGCGTCGAGTCGTCGGTGATCTGCGTCGGATCCTCGAACAAGATCCGGCTGCTTCCGATCCCAACGCGATCGCCGTGGTGGAGCTGCCGCACCGCGTGCAGCCGCTCGTCGTTGACGTACGTCCCGTTGTGGCTGCCGAGATCCTCCAGCAGGAACACGCCGCCCCGGCGCATGAAGATCGCGTGCACGCGGGACGCCAGCGGGTCGTTCACGATGATGTCGTTCTTGTCGCCGCGACCGACGGTGTGCTCGTCGTCGGCCAAGTCGATGCGCTTCCCGGCGAGCGGCCCATGGATGAAGATCAAGATGGGGACAGCCATAGCGGGATAATCGCGGCGAACCATCCGCGAGTCAACGGATCGAGTGCGCTATTCCGGTATGCCGCGGTGGCGTCTGGTGAAGATCAGCAGCCAGAAGAACGCAACCACCATCAGGGCAACGAGGGCCGTCGGCAGGTACGGCCCGAGGTGAAGGTGGAAGCCCGACCCGGACGGCTTCGACGGCGGCGGTGCGGCGACCGCGCTTTCGGTCACCGTCGGCGTCGGGCTCGGCACCGCCGACGCGGTCACCGGAACGGTTAGCACCGGCGTGTCGGGATCGTTGCTCGCGACCTTGATGTTGGCTTTCTTCGGAACGAGGTCGGCCGCGCTGAATGTGATCTTCAGGTCGATGGACTGCCCGGGCTTCAGGATCGTCGGGAGCTTCTTCGGGACCCCCGCCACCGTGAACGAAGCCGCATCGGTCGTCGTCGGGATGTCGCTAAGCAGCTGGATCGCCTTCACGGTCAGCGGCGCGCCTCCTTGGTTCACGATCGCGACGTGGTGCGCCGGGCTGGTGCCAATGCGCACGTTGCCGAAGTCAAGCGACTTGGGCGATGCGGTGATGTCCTGCTCGACCGCGATGCCGCCCAGCTGGACGCTGAACGACCCGGAGCATGAGTTGCTGTTGATGATCAGCTTCGCCGCGCGTGCGCCCGCCGCCTTGGGGTGGAACCCCAGCGTCACGGTCGCGGGATGGCCGTCGCTCACGACGCTCGACGACAGCGTCCCGACGCTGAAGTCCGCCGGCTGCCGGCCGCCCAAGAACATGCCGGTGATCGTGAGCGGCGAGTCGCCGTCATCGAAGATCGTGATCGTGCGGTTGGGTCCCGGTTTGCCGGTGTGGATGCTTCCGAAGTTCACGCCGGGCGGGTTGACG
>VAYV01000147.1 GCA_005883175.1 Actinomycetota bacterium | reverse complement strand
GAAGACGTCATCTTCGCCGGCACCCCGAAACGGCCGGCGCTCGGGCGCGCAGAGGTCGAGCTGACGATCGACAACTCGAGCGGCGTGTTGCCGATCGACTTCACGGAAGTAAGCGTGCGGCGCACCCTTTTTCGCACGGGTGAGAGCGAGTACGCGATCAACGACGTCCCGTGCAGGCTGCTCGACGTCCAAGAGCTCCTTTCCGACTCTGGGATCGGCCGCGAGCTCCACACGATCGTCGGGCAAGGGCAGCTCGACGAGATCCTGTCGGGGCGTCCGGAGGACCGGCGCGCGGTCATCGAAGAAGCGTCCGGTCTGCTGAAGCACCGGAAGCGGAAAGAGCGCGCGGTGCGCAAGCTGGAGCGTGTCGACGCGGACATCGAACGCCTGGGCGACGTGATCGCCGAGCTCCGGCGACAGATCCGCCCGCTCGAGCGGCAAGCGGAGGTCGCAAAGCGAGCATCCGAGATCGAGGCGGAGTTGCGCGAAGTAAAGCTGAAGCTGTGGGTCTTGGAGTTCTCGGCCGTGACCGGCGAAGAGGACGCCGAAGCAGAGCGCCGCGCGGTCGAGCACGTGGACGAGATCGCACGCGCGGTCGGCGAGCTGACCGAGCGAGGCGAGCGGTGCGAGGCCGAGCTTTCGACGGCGGCGCGTGCGGCCGAAAGCTTGCTGTCGACGGGGTACCGGCTCGCCGCCATCCGCGACCGGCTCGACGCGCTTGCCGGCCTTGCCTCGGAGCGCGCGACGCACCTCGACGATCTAGCGGCGCGCGAACCGCGCGACGAGGCGCCGTCTCCCGACGAGATCGCGCGCGCGGAAGACGCGCTGGGCGAAGCGAGGGCCGCGCGCGAGCGGGCCGAGGAAGAAGCGCGCCACGCGGAGACCGAGCGGCAGACCGTGCAGACCGCGCGCGAAGAAGCGTCACGGGCGCGCGAGGAGGTCGTGCATCTCCACGGCGAGCGCGCCGCGCTGCGCGCGGCGGTTGAAGCGGCCGACGACGAGCGCACGCGGCTGCTCGAGCATCGCGGCGTTGCACAGAACGCGGCCGATCGCTCGCAGGGAGGGCTGTCGGAGGTCCGTCAGGAGCTCGAGCGCCTGGACGCGGACGAGACGATGCTCGGCGCGAAGCTGGACGAAGCGGAAGCGCGCGCAACGGCCCAGCGACGGGCGGTCGAGAAGATCGAAGCGCGCGCGCTCGCCGCCGAGCGCCGCATCGAGGCGTTGACGGCGCGCAGGGAGATGCTGCTCCAAGAAGTGTCGCGCGCGCACGACCCGGCCGCACTGCTCGAAGGCGTGCACGGCATCGCCGGTCGCGTGATCGACCAGGTGCGCGCGGCCCAGGGATACGAGCGCGCACTACGCGCGGCGTTGGGTCCGTTGTCCGACGCCGTGCTTGCGACGTCGCGCGCCGACGCGATGGCTGCGCTCGAGCGCTTGAAGCGAGAGGGAGGCCGCGCTTCGATCGCCGTGCCCGGCGCGTCGATCTATGCACCCGTCCCGGTCGGCGTTCGGCCGTTGCTGCAAGTCGTTTCCTCCGTGGGCCCCCACGCGGACCTCGTCCGCGGGTTGCTGTCCGGCGTCGCGCTCGCTGATTCGCTCGCAGAGGCGGCGGAGCTAAGCCGCGCGCACCCGGGGATCGTGGTCGTGACCCCCGAAGGTGACCGGCTGGGTGCGAACGTGGTGACCGGAGGCGCGCGCGAAGAGATCCGCGATCCGCGCGACGAGCTGCGCAGTCGCGACGCAGAGCTGGCGACGGCGACCGACGTGCTGGGGGTCATCCGTCGCGAGCACGAGCACGCGCGCGCCGAGCTGCACGTCTTGGAGACCGAGTCCCAAGAGATCTCCGAGCGCTTGAACGCGCTCGATGCGCAAGTCGCAGGTGCGACCGAACGGCTCGCGCAGCTGGAGCGTGAATCACACGCGACCGCGCGCGAGGACAGCGTGATCACCGGCCGGCTCAGCGAAGTCGAAGAGCGGCTGCGCGAAGACACGGAGAAGCTGCGTGCGGTGGAGTCCCGGCTCGGCAGGGCGGTCGCGTCGGAACCGGAAGTGGATCTGCAGACGTTGGTTCAGATCGAGCGGCTCGCGGCAGAGCGGGCGCTCCACCTCGGCGAGGCGACCGAACGCGAGCGTGCGGCGGTGGCATCGCTGAACGCGTTGCAAGCGAGCGAGCAGCGCGTCAGCGAGATGCGCGCGCAGTGGGAAACGGGTCGCACGGCCTGGACGACGGGTGCGGCGCGCGCCCGTGCCGTCGCCGAAGCGGCCGGAAAGCTGTCCGCGCGCGCGTCTCGGTGGGTGGAGGACGCGCGCACGCAACGGTCGGAAACGGAGGAGCGCCGGCGCGCGCTCGAGACGCGGCTCGCGAACGCGCGCAAAGAGCGTCGCGACGCCGAAGCAGCGCTCGACGAAGCGCGGACGCTGGCGCATCAGTCCGATCTCCGGCGTGCCGAACGGTCGCACCGAGTCGCCTCGCTCGTCCAACGCGCGCGCGACGAGTTTCAGATGTCGCCCGAAGAAGCGCTCGAAGCGGTCCGGCCCGATCCCGAGGAAGCGGACGAGCTCGCGCGACGCGCGGCGACGCTCGACCGCAGACTCGGGCTGCTGGGACGCGTGAATCCGATCGCGATGGAGCAGTACCAAGGCCTGGTGGATCGGCACACGTTCTTGAGCGATCAAGTCAACGACCTGAAGCGGAGCCGACGCGACCTCACGTCGGTCGTCGCCGAAGTCGACCAGAAGATCGTCGAGATCTTCGGCGCGGCCTTCCAGGACGTCGCGCGCGAGTTCAACGGCGTCTTCGCGCGACTCTTCCCGGGCGGCGAAGGGCGGATGGTTCTGACGGATCCCGACGACCTTCTAAACTCCGGCGTCGACGTCGAGGCGCGCCCGGCAGGCAAGCGCGTGAAGCGCGTCTCGCTGCTCTCCGGCGGCGAGCGCTCGCTGGTCGCCGTCGCGCTGCTGTTCAGCGTTTTCCGTGCGCGCCCCTCGCCGTTCTACCTCCTGGACGAGGTCGAGCCCGCGCTCGACGACGTGAACCTGCACCGCTTCCTCGAGATCGCAGCGGAGTTCCGCGAGCGTTCGCAGCTGCTCATCGTCACGCACCAGAAGCGCACGATGGAGATCGCCGACGTCCTCTACGGCATCTCGATGGCCGGCGAGGGCGTCAGCAAGGTCATCTGCGAACGGCTCGAAACGCCGGACGTTGCTCAGTCCGAGCAGCCTGCCGGCGCAGACGCATAGGTCGTCCCGCGTCTTGGTAGTCTGCCCGCTCGTATGACGCCACTCGCCGTCTCGATCCTTCCGATCCTCATCCCCGTGATCGTCGTCGTGCTCGCGCTCGTCGGTTTCGTCGGCGTTCGGTCGCGCCGGCGCGCCCGTCCGGCGCCGCCGGCCGAACGGGTCGCTCCGCCCGAGACGGTCGCCTCGCCTCGAGAGGTCCAAGCGCCGCCGAAGATCCCCCAAACGACAGCACCCGAGATCCCGACGGTCGAGGCACCGCCTCCCGAACCTCCGCCGCCGGTCGTCGCGCCGCGCCGGCGGATTCGATCGATCGGCGCTTCGCTGACGAGGCTGTTCAAAGGCACAGCGCTCACCGAGCAGGAGTGGGAGGAGCTGGAGGAGGTCTTGCTGCGCGCGGACGTCGGCGTCGCGGCGACCCGGCGGATCGTGGGGGCGATGCGCGCGCGCAGAGACGTCGCCGACGGGATGGCCGCTCTCAAGGACGAGCTGGTCTCGGCGCTGGGACATCCCGACCGGTCGCTGAAAACGAAGCCCGGAGGGACGAGCGTCTGGCTGATCACCGGCGTCAACGGGGTGGGGAAGACGACGACGATCGGCAAGCTGGCGGCGCAGCTTCGGGATGAGGGCCGCTCCGTAGTCCTCGCGGCGGCCGACACGTTCCGCGCCGCCGCCGACCAGCAGCTCGAGCGGTGGGCAGAGCTATCGGGGGCCGACATCGTGAAGCACGCGCCGGGTGCTGACCCAGCGGCGGTGGTGTACGACGGGGTCGCCGCGGCCAAGGCGCGCGGCCGGGACGTCCTCATCGTGGACACGGCCGGCCGGCTGCAGACGAAGAAGAACCTTATGGAAGAGCTTGGAAAGATCCGCCGCATCCTGGACCGCGAAACGGGCGCGCCGGACGAGGTCTTGCTGGTGCTCGACGCGACGACCGGCCAGAACGGCGTGGCGCAGGCGCGCGCCTTCGCCGAGGTGGCCGGCATCACGGGGATCGTCCTGACCAAGCTCGATGGCACCGCGAAAGGCGGCATCGTCATCGCCGTCCAGCAGGAGCTGGGGATCCCGGTGAAACTCGTCGGATTAGGCGAGGGGGTCGGTGACCTGGCAACCTTCGACCCGGATGTTTTCGTCGATGACCTGCTGGGGATAAATGTTTGAAGGCCTCACGGCCTCGGGCACACTTCACGGGCAGGTAAAGGGACGTTCCGTCCAGACCGATGACGAATGGGGAAGAGACAACCTTTATGCGCCCGTTACGTGTCGTCATCGCGGACGGCGGGGGAACAACCCGAGCCGTCCTGCTCGGCCTTGCGAACGATTCCGGATTCGAGCTCGTCGGCGAGGCCCCCACCTGGGACGCAGTCGTCGAGCTGGTCTCCAGCCGAGCGGCCGATCTCGTCCTTGTCTCGGGAGGTCCGGACTTCGCCCAGGGTTTGTCCGTCCTCGCCGGTGAGGTGGCGACCGCCATCCTTGCGCCGGACGCGCAGTCGGCGAAGGAGTTCGCGGACTGCGGCGCGTTCGTCGTCCTGACGCCGGCCGTCGAACCGGAGGTCATGGCCGCGATCGGCACGAGCGCCGTCGCGCGCGCCGGCGATCTGAGGGCGGCTCGCCAAGAGGCAGAGAACCTTCGAGGGATGCTCGAGACGAGGAAGGTCGTCGAGCGCGCGAAGGGTGTCCTGATGCGCCGCCTCGGCGTGAGCGAAGACGCGGCGTACCGCCGGATGCAGAAGGCGAGCCAGGACGAGAACCGCAAGATGCGCGAGATCGCGGAGTCGATCCTCAGCGCCGAGCGGCTGTACGGCGACGGCGATCAGCCGCTGCAACCCGACGCCTGAGTTTCCCCGCAACGCTCCACGGCTGCGTCGATAACATGACGTCGTGTTCGACACCCTAAGCGAACGGATCGAAGGAATCTTCGGCCGCCTCCGCGGCCGAGGCCGTCTTTCCGAGCAGCAGATCGACGACGTCCTGCGCGAGGTCCGGCTCGCATTGCTCGAGGCCGACGTGCACACGGACGTCGTGCGCTCTTTCGTCGGCCGGGTGCGCGAGCGCGCGATGGGCGAAGAGGTACGCAAGGCGCTCACGCCGGCGCAAACGATCGTCAAGATCGTCAACGACGAGCTCGTAGAGACCCTCGGGCGCACGACGTCGCCGTTGACGTGGTCGCCGAAGCCGCCGACGGTCATCATGCTCGCCGGCCTCCAGGGTTCCGGGAAGACGACGGCGGCTGGGAAGCTCGCCCGGCTGCTGAAGAGCAAGGGCAAACGGCCGCTCCTCGTCGCGTGCGACCTCCGGCGTCCCGCCGCCGTCGAGCAGCTGAAGCTGCTGGGAGACGAGGTCGACGTTCCCGTCGTCGCGCGCACGGGCATGACCGCCGTCGACGTCGCTGCGACCGGCTTGGAAGAAGCGCACCGCCTGATGCGGGACGTCGTGATCGTCGACACGGCAGGCCGCCTCCACGTCGACGAAGAGATGATGAGCGAAGCGGCAGCCATCCGCGACCGCATCCAGCCGACCGAGACGTTGTTCGTCGCCGACGCGATGACGGGCCAGGACGCGGTGAACGTCGCCACGGCGTTCCTCGAGCGCGTCGACTACACGGGGATCATCCTCACCAAGCTCGACGGCGATGCGCGCGGGGGCGCCGCACTCTCGATCGCTCAGGTTTCCGGCAAGCCGGTCAAGTTCGCATCGACGGGGGAGCGTCTGGACGCGTTCGAGCCGTTCCATCCGGACCGCCTCGCGTCCCGCATCCTCGGGATGGGCGACATCATGACGCTGATCGAGAAGTCCGAGGAAGCGTTCGAGGAAGACGAGCGCATCGCACTCGAAGAGAAGATGCGCAAGGCGACGTTCACGCTCGACGACTTCCTGAAACAGATGCGCCAGCTGCGCAAGATGGGCCCGCTGACCAACCTGCTCGGGATGATGCCGGGCATGAAGGGAGCGTTGAAGGACGTCGACCTGGACGAGAAAGAGCTGAGCCGGGTTGAAGCGATCATCCAATCGATGACCCCGGCAGAGCGCATCGACCCGGCGATCATCAACAACTCCCGCCGGCAGCGGATCGCGCGCGGCTGCGGCAGAACCGTGTCCGATGTGAACGCGCTGGTGCGTCAGTTCGATCAGGTCAAGGTGATGATGCGCGCGATGGCCGGCGGGGGCGGTTTGCCCTCCCTCCCGCACGGGATGGGGCCGCCGGGGAGCATGCCTCGGGCAGGCCGGGGGAAGGCGAAGAACCGCCCGCACCGGCCGAAGCAGCATGCCAAGGGCAAGAAGCGGAAACGCAAGTAGGTATGTAGCGTGGGCTGGGATCGTCGGGTACCCTTTGCGGGCCGTGGTACGAATCCGACTCCTTCGAACGGGCAAGCGCAAGCAGCCCTCGTTCCGCGTTGTCGTCGCCGACCAGCGATCGCCGCGCGACGGCCGTTTCGTCGAGATCTTGGGCAACTACAACCCACTGACGAACCCATCGCAGATCAAGCTGGATGAGGAGCGCGCCCTCCACTGGCTCGCCAAAGGCGCCCAGCCGAGTGCGAGCGCGACGGCGCTGCTAAAGCGAACGGGGATATGGCAGAAACACAAGCAGGCGACGGCGAAGAAACGCCCGGCGTAGAAACGCCGGCCGCCGCCTCATCCGAGTCCGACCTCGTGGGTGACACCCTCGGATACCTCGCGCGCTCCCTCGTTGCGAATGTCGACGACGTGCGCGTGGAACGGCTGCAGACGGAGCGTGGTCTCGTCTACCGGCTGCACGTGAACGCAGAGGACATGGGCCGCGTGATCGGACGGAGCGGTCGCATCGCGCGCGCACTGCGCCAAGTCACCCGCGCGGCAGCCGCGCGCGCAGGGGTCCACGCGATCATCGAGATCGCCGACTGAGACGTGGAGCCCGAGCGGCTCGTCGTCGGCCGCATCGCGAAAGCGCACGGGATACGAGGTGAGGTCGCCATCGACGTCTTGTCCGACGAGCCGGCCCGGTTCGCGCCCGGCGCGCGCGTGTTCGTCGGCGAGCGCGCGCTAACGGTTGCAACGTCGCGCGCGCACCACGACCGGCTGCTCGTCCGGTTCGACGACGTGCCGGACCGTTCCGCAGCGGAAGCGCTTCAAGGCGCGGAGCTGACCATCCCCGCCGATGAAGCGGGCGCGCTCGACGACGAGTGGTCGTTCTATCCGCATCAGCTCGCCGGTCTGACCGTGACCGACGAGGACGGGCATACGCTCGGCACGATGGATCGAGTCGATGAGAGCCCCTCCGCCGATCTGTGGGTCGTGCGCGTGCACGGGCGCGAGGTCCTGGTGCCGGCAGTGCGTGACATCGTCATCCGCGTCGATCTCGACGCACGGACGATCGTGTTGCGGCCTCCGGAAGGACTGTTCTGATGCGGATCGACATCGTCACGATCTTCCCCGAGTACTTCACCGGGCCCCTGGATGCGGCGCTGCTCGGGAAGGCGCGCGCGAAAGGGCTGCTCGACATCAAGGTCCACGACTTGCGCGCGCACACCACCGACAAGCACCGCACGGTCGACGACGAGCCGTTCGGCGGTGGCCCGGGGATGGTGATGATGGCGCAGCCGTGGTTCGAGGCCGTGGAAGCGATCGACGGGTGGGAGCGCGCGCGCCGCGTGCTGCTGACGCCGGCCGGGCGTCGGTTCGACCAACGCGCCGCCGAAGAGCTGAGCGGTGCCGAGCACATCGTGTTGATGTGCGGCCGGTACGAGGGGATCGACGAGCGCGTCGCGCTCGGGCTTGCGACCGACGAGCTGTCGATCGGCGACTACGTCCTCGCCGGCGGGGAGTCCGCGGCGCTCGTCGTCGTCGAAGCGGTGACGCGCCTCGTGGCCGGGGTCGTGGGGGAGCCCGCCTCGCTGGTCGCGGAGTCGTTCTCGAGCGGCTTGCTCGACTATCCGCAGTTCACGCGGCCGGCGGATTTCCGCGGCATGCGCGTGCCGGACGTGCTGCTATCGGGCGATCACGCCGCGATCGAGCGCTGGCGACGCGACCAGGCGCTCGAGCGGACGGGCGCGCGCCGGCCGGATCTGCTCGGCGGCTAGGCACTGTGCGAAACGGGGGGTCAGCCGGTAGCATTAGCCCCCAGCCCGGACGGGCAACCGACATCCACCTGGAGCACCGATGAACAAAGTCGACCTCATCGAGCGGACGCGCCTGCGCAAGGACATCCCGCCGTTCCGCCCCGGCGACCAAGTGAAAGTGCACGTCAAGGTGCGTGAAGGCGGCCGCGAGCGGCTCCAGGTTTTCGAGGGCGTCGTGATCGCACGACGCGGCGGGGGCCTTCGCGAGTCGTTCACGGTTCGGAAGGTGTCCTTCGGTGTGGGCGTCGAGCGTACGTTCCCGATCCACGCGCCGGCGGTCGCGAAGCTCGAGGTCGTGCGCCACGGCAAGGTGCGCCGCGCGAAGCTGTACTACCTGCGCGAGCTCTCGGGAAGGCGCGCGAAGATCGAAGAGCGCCGCAGCCGTATCCAGGAGTGGAAGCCGGAAGCCGACGTGCCGGAAGAGCCCCC